>JABMRZ010000192.1 GCA_013202315.1 Candidatus Tariuqbacter arcticus
CTTTTGTATTGGCGGAGTAGCTCAGTTGGTTAGAGCAGCGGAATCATAATCCGCGTGTAGGGGGTTCGAATCCCTCCTCCGCTACCAATAAATTCAACACAATCAATATTCCTGCGTTATTCACCGCCTTCTCTATCGAGAGGCTTTTTCTTTTTTAGGCTTTAATCAATTTGACACACGAATTTCCAAATACTGTCCTGAACTTCATTTCGGAACTCGGGCTGCTAATTCCGGGTGAAAAGGTATTGGCCGCGGTCTCAGGCGGAGTGGATTCGGTGGTCCTGCTGGACTTATTGAGGCGTAACCAGGAACTGCTGGACATTGAACTGGGAATCGCCCATTTCGACCATGGACTAAGGGGTGAAGAATCTGAAATGGATGCCCAATTCGTCCGTTCAATGGCGGAAGAATATCGAATCCCTTTTCACCTGGGCAAAGGCAATCTTATGAAGAAGAGAGACCGAGACTCGGTTCAGGTTCGAGCCCGCCGAGCGCGATTCGCATTCTTCGATGAAATTATGCAGAAACACAGTTATGACAAACTCGCATTAGGACACAATCGAGACGACCAGGTAGAGACTATTATGATGGCGCTTCTGCAGGGCTATAGCCTCAAAGGAATCAAGGGCATACAACCCATTTCCGGGAAACGGATTCATCCACTGCTGAACCTAAGCAGAAATCAAATCGTTGAATACGCAAAAATGAAAGAATTGAAATGGGTGGAAGATTCCACCAACTTCAAAACGGATTATCTGCGGAATAGAATGCGTATCAAGATAATCCCGGAATTGCGGAAGATTCTGCCGAAATTTGAAACCTCCCTGATTTCATTCAGCCACCAAACCGGCGAAATGGATGACCAGCTCAACCGAACCGTTGAATACCTATGGAAAAGAGGCGTTATAAAACGGGAAAAGGAACAAATAATACTTGCTATTAATGATTTTTTAACTTACTTTTATATATTGCAGCGTTATATTTTCGCCAATATTATAAGAGAACTTGCGCCTGAATTTCATCCCTCCACCGGATTGATGAAGGAATTGGAAAATCTATGTTTATCCTCCAACGGCAGTCAGCTTAAAATCGGACTCATCGATGTCTTGAAAGATAGAAATAGATTGATTTTCACCCATCGCAGCAATGAAGCGGTTGAAATTCCGGTGAAATTAGGCGAAGATTATATTATTCTCGGAATGAAGCTAAATTTGAATATTTTATCCTCAGGAGAATTCAAATTCAGCGATAATCCGTCAACCGAATGTGCGGATTTGGATAAAATCAATGGAGAGTTGATAGTTAGAAATTGGAAAGCGGGAGATAAATTCTATCCTTTGGGAATGAATAAACCAATGAAACTGTCCGACTTCTTCATAAATCGGAAAGTCTCTCGATTCGATAAAACTAAAATTATCCTGCTTTGCGACAGCGAAAAAATAATCTGGATTTGTGGAATGAGATTGGACGATAGAGTGAAAATCGATAAATCGACAAAACGAGTATTGCGAATGTGTCTTAGCCCAAATTTATAAGTCAACTAAAATATGCCGGAAAAAAACAACAAACAAGAGAGAAGGCGTTCAAGTAACGCCAATAAGCCGCCTGGCAGGAAACTGCATCCCAACAAAGATAAATTTGAATGGAAAAAAGCCTCCCGAACCCTCACCTTCTGGATACTTATTATCCTGGGAAGCATTGTGATTTTCCACCTATTCAGCGGACAAACGCGTCAGGAAGATGAAGTATCCTATAGCGAATTTATGATTATGGTGAAAAACGGGGGAGTTGAGAAAGGATGGGTGACCGACCGAGTATTCCATGGAACCCGCCGGACAACGGGCGTATCTCAACAGTTCGTCAGCGGCGATCCGCGCTTCTTCACCGTTTTGCCCTATGTTGATGAATCGATGTTAAAGTTGTGGGATGAGAATGGAATAACTTATAGATTTGAGGAAAAGAGCACCAATTGGCTTGGGTATCTGTTGTCATCGATTCTGCCCTGGATTATTCTCATCGGAATCTGGATTCTATTGATGCGCAGAATGCAGGGAGGCGGCCCCAAAGGAATATTTTCATTCGGGAAAAGCCGCGCCAAATTATTAACCGAAAACCGCCCGAAAGTTACTTTTAAGGATGTCGCCGGCGTCGATGAAGCCAAGGAAGAAGTCCGGGAAATTATTGAATTCCTCAGAGACCCCAAAAAATTCCAGAAACTCGGCGGTAAAATCCCGCATGGCGCATTGCTTTTGGGACCCCCGGGAACTGGCAAAACTCTGCTGGCGAAAGCGATTGCAGGTGAAGCGGAAGTTCCTTTCTTCTCTATGAGCGGCGCCGATTTTGTGGAAATGTTTGTGGGTGTCGGAGCGTCAAGGGTGCGGGACCTTTTTGAACAGGGGAAAAAGAATGCCCCCTGCATCATCTTCATCGATGAAATCGATGCGGTCGGAAGGCAACGCGGCGCTGGACTGGGCGGAGGCCATGACGAACGAGAACAGACCCTGAATCAACTCTTGGTGGAAATGGATGGATTCGATTCCAACGAGGGAGTAATCTTGGTGGCGGCTACAAATCGTCCCGATGTGTTGGACCCGGCGCTATTGAGGCCGGGAAGGTTCGACCGGCAAATTGTGGTCGACCGGCCCGATATCCGCGGAAGAACTGGAATCCTGAAAGTCCATACCAAAAATATTCCTCTTGGCAATGATGTAAAATTGGAAATAATCGCCAAAGGAACTCCCGGATTATCGGGAGCGGATCTAGCGAATATCGTCAACGAAGCAGCACTCGTCGCCGCCAAACGAGACGCTAATAGTGTTCAGATGCAGGATTTCGAAGCGGCGAAAGATAAAGTGATGATGGGAATGGAACGAAAGAGCCTCATCATCAGCGATACGGAAAAGAAAAACACAGCTATCCACGAAGCGGGGCATGTATTGGTCGCCAAGCTGACCCCCGGCGCTGACCCGGTTCATAAGGTTACTATCATTCCCAGAGGCAGAGCTCTCGGTCTAACCCATTTAATTCCAATCGATGATAAGCATAACTATTCCAAGTCCTACCTCGAAGCGATGCTGACCCATCTCTTGGGCGGACGAGCGGCGGAAAAACTCGTGCTGAACGAATGTACCACCGGCGCCGGAAACGATATAGAACGCGCCACTCAGATAGCCCGTAAAATGGTTTGCGAATGGGGAATGAGCGATAAGCTGGGTCCAATAACCTTCGGTAAAAAAGAAGAAGAAATCTTCCTGGGCAGGGAAATAGCCAAACACCGCGATTATTCGGAGGCCACAGCTGTAGAAATCGACGCTGAAGTGAGACGAATAATCGAAGCGGCGGAAAAGCGAGCCGAAAACCTGGTTAGTAAAAACCTCGATAAACTTCACGCACTTGCAAATGCGCTCCTGGAAAGAGAAATCCTCGATGGTCGAGAGATTGATTTGCTGCTTCAGGGTAAAAAGCTTCGTCCCATACGAAAACCCTCATCTAAAAGAAAGCGGCCTCCGGCGAAATCAAGCGCTCAAAAACAGACTTACAAAGAAACGGATAAAGAAAGGAAAACACCGAGCGCTCAAACGAGGCGGACATCTTATAAACCCCAATCTATCAGAACAACTGGAGCCGAAAAAAGCGTTTCAACTAAACCACGCGATACTGTTGAAAATAAATCTAAAATGAATCCACACCGCCATAAAACAGATTCAACGATAAAAAGTAAGCCGGTTATCCCTGATTTTTTTAAGGAAAAAACTCGTCCTTCACATATCGATGACAAACATCAAGATAAAACCCTAAAAAATAAAACGATTCCCGCTCATAAAAAGCCTGTCGATCCGAGTGATGTGAAAACTCACCCTGAAACCGAGCACAAACGGCAGTCCGATTCAAAAGCGGACATAGAATCAAAGACACCCTCGCATATCAGACGAGCGGCTGCCAAAATGCGAGCCCAAACGAAAAGGGAGCCCGAAAAAAACGCCGATAAAATAAATGCCGGCAAATCGGATAGTGACAGAAAAAATAAAATAAAATCAAACGATCAAAGATAAGCCCAACTAATACTATATATGAAATCAGAATATGATTTGCAGACGGAAGATGAGCGAATGCTTTCCCGGGGCAGACTCCTCGTAATAACTAAACTCGCCAGCTCCGCATTGATTATCTTAGCGGTATTAGCTGTATTAATTTATATATTCACTGAACCTGGGGGAGAAGTCTATATAAGTTCCAATGTGGAAGGCGCACGAATTTATATGGATTCATATCCCACGGAATTTGTTACCAACTCAACTATTGCGGAAATCCCCGGCGGAGTACATCTATTCTCCGTTGGACTGGAAGGATATCGTACAATCGGCGACTATGTCCAGCGAGTTAAAGTGAATCCCGGAAGGAGCGATACTATAAATTTCGTCCTGGAGAAAATAGAGGCGCATAATGAACCTCATAGCGATTGAAGCGGCGGTAAAGGAACTTATAACCGCCATCGGCGATGACCCTGATCGACCCGGATTGAAAGACACTCCCGCGCGCGTTGCGAAAATGTTCACCGAAATCTTCGCAGGGGTGGGAGTTTCGCCCGAAGAAGATTTCAAACTCTACCGAATCGACAACCAGGACGAAATGATTCTCATCAAAGATATCCCCTTCTATTCCATCTGCGAACATCATCTTCTCCCTTTTTGGGGAACGGTCAGCATCGCTTACATTCCCAATAATAACCTCATTACCGGTTTCTCCAACCTCATCCGAGTGGTGGATAATTTCGCCCGGCGGCTGCAGGTTCAGGAGAGAATGGCTACCGAAATCGCCGATTTCCTGGTGGATAAATTGAAGCCGATGGGGGTGATTGTCATCATCGAAGCTCAACAAATGTGCATCGCTATGCAGGGAGAACGCAAAGAAGCGAGCAAGACTATCAGCTCTGCGATGAGGGGCGTTCTGCGAAAAACACCCACCAGAATGGAAGCGCTGAGCCTGTTGAGTAAAAACATCTGATATCACCGGACAGCCGGAATCCAAAGCGTGCTGTCGACTCTCCGCAGTCGCCAGCATTGTTGTGTAATTGCTCACCCCGCCCCCGCCCGTCGACATTCCTTGTTCCACATTCGATATTCTATATTCAACACAATATAGGGTAGGCGCTTACTGCCCCGACATCGATAA
>JABMRZ010000193.1 GCA_013202315.1 Candidatus Tariuqbacter arcticus
AAATCGTTCTCCTTGTTTTTCAAAAAGATGGATTCCCGTTTTACAGAGATTTTATTGCTGATATTTATTATACATGATATCGGTATTAAGAAAACTCTCAGAGAATGGTCATACTGAACGCAGTGAAGTATCTCTCTTTGTGTATGTCATTAATAAACAAGAGATTCTTCACTTCGTTCAGAATGACAAATTCATTGAATCCAGACTTTTGCAAGAGCTTCATTTTAATAGACAAATTGTCGGATTCGGGGAATCCGACTCGTTCCCGACACTTTATAGTTTCACAATCACTAAGTTCGGTTGTTTTTGTCATGCTGAATGCAGTGAAGCATCTCCCCAATGTCAAGTATGAGATTCTTCACTTCGTTCAGAATGACATAATGAAACTATTAACTGCCCCCATTATTACATTGCGAAATTGTTATAATCTTCTTTCCATATATTGAGAAAATAGCGGAGTAAGGAAATGCTTCCTGCAGACCAGAAATCCAATCTCCGAATTCTGCTTGTGGATGACAACGAAAAGGATTCGGCGCTATTCCGGCAAGCCTTTGAAAAGGCGCTAATACCGCATCGAATAGTCAATGTAAATTGTACTGAGGAAGGTTGGAGAGTTATCAACTCTGAGGCTTCATCATTCGATGTTATTGTATGCGAAGACAAGCTGTCCGGCAAGATCGGAATGGACTTATATCGAGAAATGGTTACAAGCAATATTGATAAGCCATTTGTTCTGCTGAAAAAGTATGGTGAAGTGCGTTGGGCTGTCGTACCCTTGAAAAACGGACTCGTCGACTTTATTGCCAAGGATTCCAACCTCAATTTCTGGAATTCGCTTCCTGCTGCGCTCACTACGCTGGTACAGGAATATAACGACCTTATAACCCTAAATAAGGGGGAAGGAGCTTTGTTTCAGGAAATTCAGACATTCCGGACGGCGATGAATACCGGAAAATATCCTGGTTCGGAAGCCCAATACAATTCTTTAATAGAGCTGACGAACGATGCCGTTTTCTTGACGGTTGACAATAGATTTGAGAGTGTAAATCGCGGCTTTATGGAGTTGTTCGGAGTTTCAAAGGAAGAAATATGTTCGCCCGGTTACAACCTGATAGACCTAACCGCGCCTCGAAGCCAGCTGTTCTATGAAGAAAACTTGAAGAAAATTAACGCGGGAGAAACTGGTCTTCATAGATTCGAATTCACTGCGCTGTCGAGGGA
The DNA here is from genome assembly GCA_013202315.1 of Candidatus Tariuqbacter arcticus. Lineage (GTDB taxonomy): Bacteria > Electryoneota > Tariuqbacteria > Tariuqbacterales > Tariuqbacteraceae > Tariuqbacter > Tariuqbacter arcticus. The sequence continues at coordinate 1,222 of JABMRZ010000193.1, forward strand.
AGGACAGGAAATAGAAGTTGAAGCTTCGATGATTTCGTTTAAAATTAATGGAAGAATCGCTGTTCAGGGGATAATTCGCGACATATCCGAAAGAAAGATGCTCGAAGCTCAATTGTTGCAGGCTCAAAAAATGGAAGCCATAGGCCAGCTTGCCGGAGGCGTCGCCCACGATTTCAACAATCTTTTAACGGTTATAATCGGAAACTGCGAATTGATATTGAGGGAGAGCTATCTTAGTAATCATTGCACGAATTATTTAGAGGGAATCCATAGAGCAGCGAGCGCCGCTTCCAACCTTACAAAACAATTACTCGCCTTCAGCCGGAAACAGACTCATGAATGCCGAATCGTCGATCTGAATGAGGTTATTTTGGATATGGATAAGATGCTCAGGCGGATTATCGGTGAAAATATTGATTTGAAGACTATACAGGCTGAAGAGCCTTGCAATGTTCGAATCGATCCGGCACAGTTTGGACAAGTCATAGTCAACCTCGCTGTCAATGCTCGAGATGCAATGCCGGACGGAGGCAGCTTGATTATTGAATTGAAGAAATGCTGTCTGGATGATGAGAATATTGTGGAGCGTGAAGGTGTGCCGAAGGGGACTTACATTTTGTTGGAGGTGTCGGATACCGGAGTTGGCTTAGTGGAAGAGGTGAAGAAGAAAATATTCGATCCTTTCTTCACCACAAAGGAAAAAGGCAAGGGCACAGGTTTGGGATTATCGATGGTATACGGGATTGTGAAGCAAAGCGAGGGATATATCTGGGTTGACAGCGTCCTCGATCAAGGGACCATATTCAAGATATATTTACCCTTGGTGGAAGGCGAGTCGGAAGAAGTTGATAATATCATTCTGCTGGAGGACCTGCCTGGCGGTACCGAATCGATTCTATTGGTGGAAGATGACGAGGATGTTCGAGAATTAGCGGAAAATACACTAAAACTGAAAGGTTACAAGGTCATCACTGCCAAAGACGGCGTCGAGGCTTTTGAGGTTACCAAGAGAATGAAAAACTCACTCAATATCCTGCTGACAGATGTGGCGATGCCCAAAATGAACGGTATTGAATTAGCCGATCTAGTAAAAGGGAAGTGGGAGGATTTGAAGATACTTTTTATGTCCGGATACACTAATAAAGATATAATTCGACACGGCATATTCACACAAGACATTCATTTTATTCAAAAGCCTTTCCATACGGCGACTCTCTTACAGAAAGTCCGGGCAGTATTGGATAGTTAAAAACTGCGGTTTGGCCGAAATACTTTTACTTTGAAAATAGCCGGTTCGTAACTCCGCGAGCCGGGAATTTTCATACTTGGGGGTGCAAGGATTCGCGA
>JABMRZ010000194.1 GCA_013202315.1 Candidatus Tariuqbacter arcticus
CCTTACATGATTGGGACAACAATTAATGTCGCTTATTATAAGCTAATTATTCATTTTATTGACTTATACTGTAGAATTAAAACAACATTCTTATAATCCGGCAATTTTTAGCACCATCAGGAGATTTAATGAACGACCGCCAAAAGGTAATCCTCGTCGTTGATGATGAAGAGGACATCAGATCCCTATTAGAGAGTTTCTTTAACGGTTTCGGTTATAGAACTTTATCCGCCGCCGATCTGAATCAAACGGTATTCATTCTGAATCGGGAAATGCCGGATATCGTGTTCTTGGATATCGTGCTGCCGGGGGTGAACGGTATTGAAATCCTGAAGCTGCTGCAGAAACTCGATGATAATATCATCGTGGTGATGATGTCGGGTTACGCCACGGAAGCCAAGGCGAAATCGGCGCTTCAACTGGGAGCGTTCGATTATTTAAGCAAGCCTTTTGATATGAGCCATGTCAAGAGAATGTTGGACAAAATTAATTTGATTATTCTCTAAGTAGGCGGCGGTTTATCATTGAGGTAGGTAAAGACAAGGGAGTTCATTATAATGAGTGAATCGGTGTTTCACCGCAGGTCCTGTTCAATACGGCACCGTGGTCTTGGTGTAATTATGTTATGGCTGGCGCTGTCCGGTTTGCTAATATACAGTTGTTCACAGAAGACGGTGAGGTGGAGCGTTGAAGTTGGACCGCCGGACGGTGGTAAGTATCGAGGGATCGCCGCAGGGGATTTCAACGGAGACGGCAATATAGACTTAGCCGGCGGTAATTTTAAAGAAGGCGGGGTGACCGTTTATTGGGGCAGAGGCGACGGCACTTGGATTTATATGGACAAAGCTTCGAAACTGGGTGAAATTCGTTCCATGGAAAGCGCCGATTTCGATGAAGACGGGTTTGATGATATCGCGGTCACCACCTGGGGTGACTTGAAAGGGGTCCATATTTACTTGTCCGATGGAAAAGGCAAATGGAAAGAAGGTATGTCTCCGGTCGAATCCTGGAGTTATGAAGGAATAGATGTGGGCGATATGAACAACGATGGTCATATGGATATCATAGCGGCGAATTCGACTTCCGAAATTGCAGGGGGAATCTCAGTATGGTTCAACAATGGAAACGCGGTTTGGACCACCGACTACGGAACAATTCAAGGAGAAGTATTCAAAGATGTCGCCATTGCCGATTTCAATCAAGACGGTTTTAAAGACATCGTTGCTACCTCATGGGGCATTCATGGTGGGATTCGAGTCTGGTACGGCAATGGCAGGGGTGATTGGCGCAGGGCTGAAGCGCCGCGGGAAGAAGCGGATTTTTGGGGAGTAGACGCTGCCGACCTCAATGGCGATGGGTATCCCGACATTATCGCCGGAACTTATATGGAAGGACTGGCTGTATGGTATGGGGGTCCAAGGTATGGATTCCGCAAATGGGATCATATTAAAACTACCGGTTCCATTTGGGGGGTTGTGACTGAGGATTTTGATGGCGATGGATACATCGACATCGCCGCCAGTTCCTTTGATGATGATGGGATTATTTATTTCCACAACGACGGCAAAGGCGGATGGGATGATTACAGCTATCAGTTCGTCTGCGAGAACCGGTATTTCGGTTTGACCACCGCCGATATCAATCGAGATGGCCTTCCGGACTTGGCGGCGGCTCATCCGGGTGAAGGGCTGCATGTTTGGGTTCAGGGTATTGGCGATTTATACGGCGAACCGTTAGGAGTGGAGAGCACTGATTTGTTTCAAAAGAGAAAGGTGTTGGTAACGGAAAACGACCGTTCTTTCAGTATATATTTCGATACCGCTGAATGGGATATAAAGATGGATCAGTTTACTGAGATGAACGAGATAGTGAATTTGCTGAGATTATATCCTGAGAGTATTATACAATTGGAAGGTCATACTGATATTCGGGATGTGATCCATCACACCGTATTGAAATCCAACATGGAGCTTTCTGAAAAGCGGGGTAATAGTGTTTTAGGAGCTTTAGTGGATAGTACGGGAATAAAGATGGATCAGTTTCAGATGGCAGGAATGGGCGAGTTGTACCCAATCGCTACTGACAGTGTGGATTATTGGTTAGACCGGCGGGTTGATATTTTCGTATCGCCGATGAAATATGAAGTTGAGCAGGTTTTCAGAGGCCGTAACCCCAAAGCGCTGCTTCTCAGCGACGGTTTTGTGCAGACTATGGTCGAATCATTAGCGGTGGAAACGGTGGATAATGCAGTTTATACGACCATCAGCGGGTATCCGGAATACAAGGTTGATCCTGAGGATGTATTGAATATCTCGATTTGGGAAGGACGGACGCAGAAGGAATATCTGGTTCGGGTTCAGGTAGATGGAACCATATCATTCGCTTATACTACGGATATGTATGTTCAGGATTTAACTCCCACCCAAATCAGAGAGCAAATCTTAGAGCAATCTCGTGAATTTTTAAGGCGGCCTAATGTCAATGTGGATGTTATAGAATACAATTCTAAAAAAGCATCGATTTTAGGACAGGTTCGAGACCTTCAACGCTCAGATACGGGACCTGGACAGTATCCGTTAATGGGAAAAACCCATGTGGTGGATTTCATTTCGCGGCATGGAGGTCCCACCGACAGGGCGGATTTGGCTCAGGTCAAGGTGGTCAGAGCCAATGGGAGAACATTCTATCTCAATATATACCAGGCTATGTTTGAAGGGGATGTCAAGCAGAATATTATTCTTGACGATGGCGATGTTGTGTATCTACCTCTGCTTTCCGTCAGCGCCCGCAAATTCTATGTTTTAGGTGAAGTTGTCAGACCCGGTATTTATGAATTAGCGGACGAAGTGAAAATACTTGAAGCTGTCATGATGGCGGGGGGATTCACTGATCGGGCTTCTTTGGGGGGTATTGCGGTCATAAGAGGAGATTTAACCAAGCCGGAAGTGGCGGTGGTCAATTTGGATAAGCTGATACATAAGGGTGATCAGAGCGAGAATATAGAAGTGCACACAAATGACATAATCTATGTTTCAAGGCATTTCATCGGTGATGTGAATTATGTGATGAGTCAAGTAGTCCCCTCACTGAATACGCTATTCTTGCTGGATCGGATGAGCCAGTAGTGCGACAGCGCATAAGTTAAGATTGAGTATATTGACATTAAAATTGCATTACAGTATACTAAAATCGCAGGTTTTCAAATAAAATACCAATACCATGGCACAGTATGAACTTGATTTACGGGATTATGGGCGGATATTAATCAAGCGCAAGCGGGTCATTTTGTTCGCCACTTTACTGGTGGGATTCGTGACCTTCATAATCACCCCTCAGCCCAAGCCGATTTACAAGGCTAAAGCTTCGGTTCGCGTGACCCAGAGTTCGACCATGGCAGGGCTTTTCGTTCAAGCCATATCCTATTCCCGCTGGAACAATATGGAGACCCAGGCGAAGATAATTCGCTCTTTGAAGGTGGTGTGCAAGACCGCTCAGGAATTAGGTTTGGTGGACAAATCGCTCACTATGGACCAGATAGTCAATTCCGATCGCGACATCAAGACAATAAATAGGCTCACCGACCTCATCTACACTCAACAGTATGGTAAAACCGATATAATCGAAATAATCACCACTTATGACGACCCGCTTGGAGCGCGAAAATTCGCCAATACTCTTGCGGAAGTATTTGTAGTAGAGAGTATGAATGAAAAAAACAAGTTGGTCGATGAGACGACGGATTTCATTAAGGAACAATTGAGTGAATATAAAGAACATGTGGAAGACACGGAGAGCGAATTAGAAGAATTCAAGCGGCACAATTTGGATAAAATCAGCCTCACCACCAGTGATTTGTCCGATCTATATAGAGAAATGGATGGTTTGATGAAGGAGCGCCGGTCCATTGAAATTCAATTGAAGCAGTTGAAAAACCGTCAACAATCCTCCGATACAAGCTTCATAGATTGGATATCCGATGTTGGAGATGATGCCGCCTTAAGTGAATTGAACAGTAAATTGGTGGAGCTCCAGGTTGAAAAAGAGACGCTGCTCATTTATCAGACCAATAAATCTCCGGAAATAATCGATTTGGAAAAGCAGATACAGAACATTATCCGGGATTTAATAAAGGAATTTGAAGGAAAGTTGGTGGATTTAGCCGAGCGTGAGGTTGAATTGACGGAACGGCTGGATAAACTTCCCCAGAACGATTTGCTCTACAATCGATTGACCAGAGAACTAAGAATTAACGAGGAAATATATTCTCTGCTGCGGACCAGTTTTCAAGAGGCGAAGATAAAACAGTCAGAGAGAGTGAAAGAAATGTCAGTTGTGGAATACGCCACTTACTCCCAGAGGTCCATCAAGGGCGGCAAATGGTCGAAGACGATTCTTGGATTGGTGGTCGGTATGCTTTTAGGGTTGGTAGTGGCGTTTGTTCTAGAGACGCTGGACACTTCGATCGGCGCTATTCAGGATGTTGAAGAATACTTGGGGACAACGGTGCTGGGAGTGATACCTCACTTCGATATGGATGTAATTAAGGAACGAATCCTGAAAAACAACCCGCAAGCCGTAAATGATCAGTATCTTAAGTTTCACAGTATGTTAGCCACTCAGTTCCGACCCAAGTCTCCCATTGCGGAAGCATATCGAACTTTGGCGACGAATATAGATTTCGTCCGTTTAAGGATGGAGGGGGCTAATCAATTCGTAGTAACTTCAGCGACAATGCAGGAAGGCAAATCGACCACAATCGCCAACTTAGCAATCGCTATGGCTCAGATGGGGCACAGGACTTTATTGGTAGGGTGCAATCTGCGCCGACCAGTCATTTATAAAATATTCGGATTGGAAATAGGGCCGGGCATACGCGATATAAGCTTGGGTATGATACATTGGCGTGAAGCGGTTAGAAGCATCAACGACATTGCCTTAGGGAAGATGTCGGTCACGGAAGATTTGCTTCGGGATGGCGCTTGGAGTCGATTAAGTATTATCACCTGCGGCGCGATTTACCACAATCCTTCTGAAATATTAAGCACACCGAAGATGGTGGAGTTCCTGCGGGAATCGAAGGATGAATATGATGTTGTAATAATGGATAGTCCCCCTGTTTTGCCGGTGACCGATGCGGCGATTATGGGCTCGAAAACCGACGGATTAGTTTTAGTCTATCAGGTAGGGAAAATCGCCAGAGGAGCTTTGCGGCGCGCCAAGCAACACTTAGAAGCGGTGAACGCTCAAGTATGGGGGGTGGTACTCAACGATTTCAAGGCGGAGATTTCCGGTTTCTCGCCCGACACCGCATATTATGGCAAGTATTATGGGCAGTCGGAAAAAGAGGATCGGTTGAGTAAGATTAAAAGAACAGTTTCCAAAGTATCATTCGCCTCTGTTTTCGGTTGGATCATAGCTGGTTTCAGGAATGTGGGGGGGATATTTCACTCGAAGCGGAAGAAGACTGAGCCGCCCTGGGCGGAAACTGAGATGGAAGGAGAAGAGTTAATCGAAGAAACTTCCAAGTATAGCGCCGGGGAGGAAGTGGATTCTTTTGACAAGAACATAGATGAAACTAGGGATAATAATCGTGCGTAAGTCGAACGATGCCTGAGCAGTTAACATTACGGAATATAACAGCGGGGATATCCTTATTTCTGCTTCTCTTTCTTAGCATAGCCATAGCGGTGATGATTTCGAAGATGACTACGGTTAACACCATCGCCCTTGGTTTAGGAATGGTGATGTTTGTGTTTGCCTTCCTAAAAATGGAAGTCGCGATATATTTTCTCATATTTTCGATGCTGCTTTCCCCGGAGATAAATTTCGGCAGTATGAGCGAACAAGGTTTAGCGGGGGGCCGTTCGATTGTCATAAGATTGGATGATATCTTCTTAATTCTGCTTGCGTTTGGATGGCTGGCGAAATCGGCGTTGGACAAGGAATTGGGGTTGATAACTAGATCGCCTTTGAATAGAAGCATATATATATATTCCGCCGTTTGTCTATTCGCAACCTGCGCCGGCATTCTTTACGGCGATGTTTCAGGAGTGCTTGGGACTTTTAATGTATTGAAGTATTTCGAGTATTTCGTTCTATATTTTTTAATATTGAATTTTGTGGATACGGAGGAGCGGGCGCGGCGGTTGATAAAAGCCGCTTTCATCACCTGCTTTATCATAACGATATATGCGATTTCTCAAATACCAAGTGGGGCGCGGGTAACTGCCCCTTTTGAAGGTAAAGGCGGTGAGCCTAATACGCTCGGGGGATATTTGCTTTTTATGATGAGCATCACTTCCGGACTCTTTTTAGAAACGAATCATCTGTATAAGCGGGTAGGATATGCGATTCTGTCGCTTTTATGCCTGGTCGCCTTATTATACACTGAATCACGGAGCAGTTATATCGGGCTGTTCTTTTCCTTCATTGTTTTGGCGATTTTTGTGAAACGGCGGAACATGCTGTTGTTAGGGATGGTGGTAGTATTAATATTTTCCAGCGTATTACTCTGCCTAAGAGGGTGATGGATAGGATAGTATACACTTTTAAGGGGACGGAACGGAGCGCCAGTCTTTTTCAGACACAGATGGAGGAAGAGGAATTCGACAGTTCAACAAAAGCCCGCCTCAAATCATGGACCGAAGCCTGGGAGGGCTGGAAGAAGTATCCGATTCTGGGGTGGGGAGTGACCGGATATTCGTTCATTGATACACAATATATGAAAGTCTTGGTGGAAACGGGTGCGGCGGGCTTAATCACTTTTTTCATGCTGGCAGGCTCAATCTTCAGGCATTCTCGAAAGATGATTTATTACACCGAAGGGAAAGACGATTTTTATCACGGTATCAGCATAGGGTTTTTGGCGGGTTTCGTTGGTCTTTTAGGTCATGCGTTAGGGACGAACACATTCATTATCATCCGCATAATGGAGCCGTTCTGGCTTTTCGCGGCGATAGTCATCAGTATACCAAGGATACTTCCCGATACCCAGATAACTATGAATGAAAAGCCTGGGAAAAACGAAAAAAAGAACAGCCCTATGCTTATGGGGAGGGTTAGAGCATAGCAGCCTGTTTAGTCGAGCTCAATTTTATAATCGGACTGAAAAATTCGCATACAATCGAACCAACTTCAAGGAACCAGCCAGACAATATAGTGATTCTTGAAAATTTTGTCCTATTATAATCTGTAGGGGTTTGATTAATCAA
>JABMRZ010000195.1 GCA_013202315.1 Candidatus Tariuqbacter arcticus
GTAGTTGTCATTCCCGCGAAAGCGGGAATCCATCTTTATGAAAAAACAAAGAGAACGATTCCGGACAAGCCGGAATGACGAGTTGACTTATATCGGAAATTCTATTTAAGCACAGGTATATTATTTGAACCAATTTAGTATTTCCGCCTGCGCTGGAATTTTCCCGGAACTAACGACCTTCCCATCTATGGCGACGCCCGGCGTCATCAAGACTCCACGGGAGGCGATTACCGAAGGATCCTTGATTTTGAATATCATAAAATCCTCCTCTTCCTTCCACCCTAAGCCTTCGGCCGCCTTACGAATCACCGATTCGGTTTTTTCACACCTGGGGCATCCAATGCCGAGGATTTCGATTGTTTTCATTATAATCTCCTTGTTATTATGTTGTATTTTTTAAGATTATCATAAACGCCAAGATTATCTGATATTAGTGCAACCATATATGAAATTCATAATGACGCGCACATTTCCAACAATTCATACTGAAGGTGACTGAATTTCCCCTCAAAAACCGGCAGGCACTGCGTAATATTCGCCGAACCGGCGAATAACTGAAGCGCAAATGCCAGGCATGTATTTTGTCCGCATTCCCCGCAGTTGGTTTGAGGCAAGTGTTTATATATCGCCAACGCTGGAGGCTTCTTTCTCGTCTTATAAGACGGTTCTATTTCGTCCCGCCTCATCCATACCTCGTTGACAAGGCGGCGAATCATCTCCAATACCCGCCAGGCGTCCACAATCTCATCCGCCTTAGCGATTGCGATGCGATGCGGGAAGAGAGAAATGGACCGGTAGTCGTCTTTAAAAGTGAGATAGGGGGCGTTTGCGTTGTAGAACGCCCTTTTCATCTCGGAGTTAAGATATGGGAATACATCAGAAAGACTACCGGAAATATGCGCCACGAGCCGAATTTTACTTCTATCCGCAATACAGGGCGCCAGAACCATAATTGTGGCTTCGCCGAAAATATCCGCCTTGAAATCCTTCGGTTCAACATCGTCTATTTCATGCTGGGGCGCCCGATATTCAACCCACCCGGAGAAAAATAGATCATCCGACTCATTCGAATACAATGCCATGCGAGTCTCTTCAGACATAACAATTGCAGGCACACCCACTCGTCTGTATAGATTTCCGGGCGTGATAATCTTGTAAGTTACAGATAAGGCGCCAAGAGCCTTCTTGACCGTTTCATACTCTTGAAGACGAGGAAAAGTGGTCAGTAAATCCATAATCATCGGAATTGTTTATGCGAACAAAGAATAAAGGGGTTTAACATAGTCTTATAGATATTATTATTGTTCGTCACCTGTTAGCATAGCAAAGGTGGTTTTCACCGTGTCGTTCACTGTGGCCATCTTCATATAGCGAGCGACCTGGATAATCTCAGAAATTTCCTCTTTACTAACGCTCTGCTGCCGCGCCATTTTCGTCCACATTTCAGTGCATAATTCCGACCCCAGCACGGCGGCAGCGGCGATACCCGCTAAAATCTTGTATTTTTTGGGGACCTTTTGATAATTTGGATTCTCGAAGAGCAGTTTCTTGGCTTCCATCTGGTTTGCAGCGAATTCGGGAGCTAACTGCTTTAACAAATCCATCGGTGTTTTGTTGTCCATATGAAATCCTTTTGGTAGATTGACTTAATGTTCCTTTTAAGTTACGCCTGAGTGCCGAAAATCATTCCGGCAATGGTCGACATTACTATCACGATTAACACATAAACCGCTGTTCGTTTTATTCCCATCACCCGCCCAATGACAATCATATTCGGCAGGGACAGCGAGGGTCCTGCCAGGAGCAAAGTCAGCGCAGGCCCCCTGCCCATACCCAAATCCATCAATGCTTTGACGATGGGCACCTCTGTGAGGGTGGAAAAATACATCAAGGCTCCGAAAACGGACGCTAAAAGATTATTGCCGATGGAATTACCGCCCACCCAGCGCTGGACTACGGACTCAGGCAAAAGTACCTTGATGATTCCGGCGATGAATACCCCGGCAAGCAGTATGGGGACAATCTTCCAGACCAGTTTCCAGGTTTCCCGCATCCAGTCCGCCGTTTCTGCACAGGTATACCATTTTATTGCAAGTAAAATGGTAACTGCAAGGAATACCAGCGCCATAACCGCCGGGAAGATTTTCCCGGACAGCGTAACCAGCGCTTCATTCACACCGGCTTTTTGAAATCCTATCACCAAGCTTATCGAAGACGCTGAAATCAGGAAAACCACCATAACCGTAAAAAAGGTTGAAACCTTCCATAAAGGATGCTTTTTTTCGTCTTGGGGAAGAACCAATCCGCCGGAGTTATTATGGATTTTTTCCTCTTCACGCCGAAATAGCGAAGCCATAATCAGACCTATAATGACCGAAAAGATAATTGCCCCGATCGCTCTGGCAACGCCTATGTCCATTCCCAATAACCGGGCGGAATAGATAATCGCTAAAACATTGATGGCAGGTCCGGAATATAAGAAAGTCACTGCGGGGCCGAGTCCCGCACCCCGCTGGCGAATCCCGGCAAACAAGGGTAATATCGTGCAGGAACAAACCGCCAGGATAGCTCCCGAAACCGAAGCTACGCTGTATGCCAGAACCTTGTTCGCTTTAGCGCCGAAGTATTTTATCACGCTTGTTTGACTAATGAATACGGCAATAGCCCCGGCGATGAAAAAAGCCGGGATCAGGCAGGTTAAAACATGAGCCGAAAGATATTCAGTCAGCGCCTCAAGCCCGCTGTTCAAATAATTCAATACAGTTCCTTTATTGTGTTATTGCGCAATAACGCATTAATATGAATAAAAAAATTAACTGATAGAGGCGAATTCCTGCGCCTTTTCCTGAGCGGCTGACAGCAGAATATCGTCGATTATTTTGAGAATTTGAAAAACTCGAGGTTCCTTAATCCGGTAATGTATCCAAACCCCTTCCTTACGACTATCTAATATTCCCGCCTCCCGCATTTTGACCAGGTGCCGGCTGATTACCGAAGCGTCTTCCTGCATATATGGGTTTATCTTGCAGGCGCATTTTTCCCCGTCCCTGAGAAAATACAAAATCTTCAGACGCGTAGGCTGGGCAAGCACCGATAAAAAGTCCGCTTCGAATTCGATTTTTTTAGGTTCCATAATTATCTCCTGTGTTAATGCTCAATAATGCAATAATATACGAATTTTATACAAGAATGTCAAGTATAAAATTAAAAATCTTTAAAAAAGTGTTTTAACCTGAATTATTCATAAAAAATGTAGTTAGGCTTATTAAAAGTCGACAAAATACTAAAAACACAATCCAAATATCA
>JABMRZ010000196.1 GCA_013202315.1 Candidatus Tariuqbacter arcticus
ATGTAGAAATGTCGGGATTGAGACATTCCCGACTCCACAGAACTTGAAACGACAGTGGAGTCTGGGTTGTCTGAACCCTGACAATAAAATCAGGTACAAGAATTAATGTCGTTTATTATATATAAGGTGACATTCGAATATCGAATAATACCGCCTGCCTATGGAATCGACGCTTATCGCAGCTTCCGGGCGATTGGGAGCTAATGAAATGAGACTTAACAGTATGAAAACCGGCTGGCTTTTCTCATTTATATTCGGGTTATGCCTCTTTGTTGGCTGCGCTGGTATATTTGCGGGTAAGAAGCCGGTGGAACCTTCGGTTCCCGCCTGGTTCTTCTCTATTCCACAAGAGAAAAACACCGTTTTTATCATCGGGGGATGCGGTCATTTTGTGGAACCCGGCAGAGAAAACCGGGAAGCGAGGGAGATGGCGGCATATAGGTTAGCCTGCTCCATTGAAACTGAAATCCGCGTGGGCATTGCCTCGAGAGACAGCGGATTATACAGTCATACCGTCCAATTCGTAAGACCCCTTCCCGACTCGCTTTTAATAGCGATGATGGAAACGAACCTGACCGTAATCGACAGTTTCCAATGGGGGAACGGCTTCTATATTCTGGCGGCTCAAGGTAAGAATCCTCGAATTCCAGCCAAGCTAAAAGAGCGAAAGCCGCTCTCAACCTTCGTCGGCGAACCTGAATGGCTGAAACAAACGCCGGCAGGAAAAAAATATTATTACGGCGTGGGTATGTCGCAGGGCAGCGGTCCCCTGGCTTGGGAAAAAGCCGAACAGCGAGCCAGAGCGGAACTGGCTATCCAGCGGGAAATCATATCGAAGGGACTATATAAAGAATATCTGGCTGGAGAAATTTCCATTCACGATATCACCCTAAAGCAGCACATTACTGCCGTAGTTAAAGACGCCCGGATTATCGCCAGAGCGATAGATGAAAACGGTATTCTATATGCCCTGGCGAGGCAGAAAATAGAGTAATGCCAGCCTTGCGGAACGATTGCTATGGCAGGCGATTGTAGGGACAATTCATGAATTGTCCCTATAAAATTTTATCGCTATCACTTCTACAAGTCGGTATAATTGCTGAATAGACTGAATAACCGTTAGAATAATAATCCACAAAAGGGGTCATCATGAAAAACCCAAAATCGATTAATATCTGTTTGGCGTTGTTACTCGCAGTCTCATTCACATTGACCATAACCCTGGCGGATGCGACGGCAAAGGATAATGTCGTCTTCAAGTATGGGGTGATTGGCAAAAAGGCTGAAGAGGAATCGAATGTGTTCGCTGTCAAGGACAGCGTTATTATGTATTCGAGCGAACTTATAAAAATAAACTTCAGCCTGAATAAGGGGAAGTCCTTATATCTAATTTGGCAGTCTCCACAAGGAAACCACACTCTTCTAAATCTTCCTACAATTCAACCCACTACCAAAGAACCGGATAACTTTCACGCTACTAATTGGTTTGTATTGGATGAGCGAACTGGAACAGAATTGTTGTATATTGTGGCGGCAAATAAAAAGCTGAAAAGTATTGAGAAACTGTTTCAGGAATTATCGAACGCCGCCGCCGCTTCAATGGACAACATTAACGAAAAAATTGCGGAGGAATTGGCTGAATTACAAGATTCTGATCGATTCTCTTCTCGAAAAGGTCTGCTTCCGAAAAGAGCGGTGAAACCGGTCGAGAGTGGTGCGGTTTTTCGAGGCGGCAAAGTTGAGGAAGACGCTCTGTTGGAAGAAGTATCCGGAAGCGGAGTCGCGCTGAAAATCATTAGAATCGTTCATAAAGCCCGGAATGAATGAAATCCACTTTCCAAAAATACCCTGTAAAGAAATTAGTCGCCTTTACTGTCCTGTTATCCCTTTCTTTATACGCAGTATTGGGTTTTCTTTTTCCAGGCGTTTTGGGAATGTGGGAACATAAGACCTTAGACCTTCGCTTCCAATTCAGACATTGGTTAGGAAAGGGAGCGGATATTTCCAGCCATATCGTCCAAGTGAATGTGGATGAACACGCTTATAAACAGACTGGAGTGAGTTTTTGGAAGCGAAGCGATTATGCTGAAGTATTGGAAATTGTTTCCGCCGCCGGCGCGGGAATAATCGGTTCCGATATTTATTTCAGCGGCATAACCGACAGCCTTGAAGATGAACAATTGATCGAATCTTTTCGTGAAGCCGGTAATATTGTTACTCCTATCCTCTTTCGAATTGGTGAAAGCGAAGGATATTCCCGATTCGACTACGAACAACTCTCCTTGGAATTCTCACTGCCCCCCACGGATTCTCTGCCCATTATATCCGACGATAATGATAATTTCTACCGTGCGGTGGATTTGGCTGCCATCGCTCTGCCGGGGATTTGGAAAAACGCCGCAGGCATTGGATTCGTCAATATGTTTTCCGACCCCGATGGTATCATCAGAAAATATCCTTTGATTATCGATGTCGGCGGTAGAGCTTTCCCCTCCTTTCCTCTCCGGACCTTGTGCATATACCTGAATTACCCCGCATCTGAACTCGTCATCGAACCAGGTAAAAGCATCACCCTAAAAAATGTTATCCTGCCGGGATGGAAACATCGAAGCGACCTCATTATACCCATTGACGCTAAAGGAAGTATGATTATTAATTATGTCGGCACCTGGGAAGACGGATTTGAAGCCATATACAGCGCCGGGGATATCGTCCTTTACCAAAATGAACCGGAGTTGCTGTCATCGGAATTCGCCGATAAAATAGTCATATTCGCCGAAGTTTCAAATAGGTCCGGCGACCTGGGGGCGACGCCGCTGGAATCGAATTCCCCCAAATCGGCGATATATCCCAACATCTTGAATTCAATTCTCCTGCAGGAATTCCTGATAGAAGCCGATTGGCTTCTTAAGTTATTGATATTCATAGCGTTCATCGCAATTATTATATGGTTGTGCATATCGGTTGAATTGACCTTATTCGCCATTCTCTATGTTATTCTCAATATAATTTATGTTGGATTGACTTTCTTATATTTCGTGCAGGCAGGATTTATTTTGCCGGTGGTAAGCATCCTGGTTCCGTCCGCCGCGGTTTTTCTATACAACGCAGTCTTCAAATTCCATTACCAGGAGAGACACCGCTTGATGCTTGAGTACAGCTTCAAATGCTATCTGCCCCCCGCTCTACTCAGAAAAATTGAGGAAAACCCGGATTTCCTCACTTTAGGCGGTGAAAAAAGAGATGTGGTCATATTCTTTTCCGATATCAGGAAATTCGCCAGAATAGCGGAAAAACTCCCGCCCAAGGAATTAGTCAGCTTGTTGAACAGGTATTTTTCATTGATGGTGGAAGTCGCCTTCAAGTATGATGGCACTGTTGATAAATTCACCGGCGATGAAATGATGGTCGTTTTCGGCGCCCCTTATTCACACCAGGACGACCACCTTCGCGCGCTTAAAATGGCTTTCGAAATGTTCGATAAATTGAAGGATTTCAACGAGGAGATAGTTAAGGAAGGTCATAGCCCCATAAAAATCGGTGTGGGAATTAACTATGGAAAGGTTATAGCGGGCAACATCGGTTCGGAAAGGAAAATGGATTATTCCGTGATCGGGGATGTTATCAATAAAGCCGCCAGAATCGTAACTAACGCTCGAGAAGATGAAATAAAAATCAGCGGCAGTTTCTATGAATTAGTGAAGGATTATGTGATTGTCGAGAAAATGGAACCGTTCGTCGGCAAGCCCGGTGAAGCTCCGGTTCAGACTTACCTGTTGAAGGCTATGAAAAACAATATTGAGGATAGCGGGACAGCAATTTCGTATAAGCCCGGGTGACATCCTTGTGCAATTATCAATCTTGTTCGTCATTGAATAAATAACCTTAATTATCAATAAAAAAAAGCGGAGGTGGCATTATGCCTCGTTCAACTTATCTTATCATTATCGCTGTAATCTTCAATATAATGACTGCGCATGCGCAGGAGCCCGATGGTTACATCGAGTCTATTCCTTTCATCCAATATCACATCATAAGCCAGACAGATGCAAGCAAAGAATTCAATCTTTATGGCCCTATTGATAGCTCAGATAGTCTGGATATTAACTGGGATGGGATGTATGACAAAAAGTACAGGCGTTTAATGGACCTGTCCAAACAATTTTCACCTGATATGGTAAAGAATAGTATTCTTTTTCCTGTTGATGCGATAGAAATTCTGAAAATTCTGAAAACCAAGAAAAAAGGACATAATATATACAAATATCTTTATCTTGATATATGGGATATTAAAATGTCTTCACATGATCCTATTAAAGACAAGAATAAAATAGTCAATATCGGCAAGCTTGGTTCTAAAGGAGATAATGATAATGACAGAAAGTTGTTGAAATTTCTGAAGATGTTCGACCCTTATGCAAAAAATACATATATAAATAATCCAGAATGTGATACCCTGGGAGTCTTATTTTTTGACTTTCCTGGGGAAGATGAGAAGTCCTGGAATGATTATTATTCTAAAAACATTTCTGTTTTACAAGAGCACTGCAAAATATATTCACATCATTTCATTGAGGAGATCGAGGAGAAAGAAAAATACGAATATGTAATTCAATACTGGTTTTTTTATCCCTTCAATGATTTTGCCAATGATCATGAAGGGGATTGGGAGCATATAAATGTTGTGATTACATTTGAAAAATTGGGTGATGAACCAATGGACGAAAACGATATAAATAGTATTCTTCATGATGAGGAGGTATTGAAGTCGTTGGTCATCAAGAGGGTCGAATATTACTTTCATCATAAGGTTATGATATTGGATTATATGAATCCTAATATATATAAGGCAAAGATAACCACCGAATATGAAGCCAAACTGTCTAAGAAAAAATGGAAGGAAATAAAAAAACAATACAGGCGAGAAAGTGGAAAGTGGAAATTAGAGCCTATCTGGGATATAATCCTTGAAAGGGCATATGAAAATGATGGAGAAGGTATGACTCATCCATTAGTTTATATAGGAGGGAACGATTTAAGCCTGGCTCAATTAAGATATATTCCACCATTAAAAAGCAGCAAGGATTCACATGGAAATTATCCGATGAATGGAATATACATAGATGTTGGACCTTTTAAGGCTGCAGAGAGTATTCGTAAAAAAAGTAATACAAACATTTTAAAATTCAGAACAGATGACAAAATTGAATTACTGCCTGATTGGGAAGTTGTCCACGAGCAAGTGTACAACACTACTGTTGTTTCTGATTCGATAAAGAATATTCGCGAAAAGTGGTTCTGGCTATTTCTGCCCATATATTGGGGCAATCCAAGTGTGGAATCGAATTTTCAAAAACAAATAAGGATTGTTGATCTTGGAAATATAAGCCCTTTAACGCCTACTTACAATTCAACGACGAATAATGGCTGGAATAAAACAGGAGCTGTTAGAGGGTATGATCTATATGAGGTAAAAGGTTTAAAACCACGCGGGAGTATAGTCTTTATGTTTCCCGATATTGGCGTAGCTAATATAATTTCGATTTTTATTGGGCATGTTCCATTGCTGCACTCCACGGCAACGGGGGTATTAAAGTTAATAAGACAGAAGCATTTTTTTTATCCGGAAGATAAAAAGTATGATTATGAGATTGGAGTTAATACATATCTAAAAACACATAAAAATAGGAGTGTACTTAGGTATTTTGCCGTTACAAAAAAGGAAATGGAAGCGATTGAAGATAATGATTTGCTTTTTAATAGTGATTGTTTCTATGATGGAGACAATTATGGGTTTGGCATTAGGTCTTGTATTCCAGTTTATAGAAGTTTCCTGGTAATTGAATCTTCATATAATTTAAACTGGGGAGGCGATATGAATTTAATCATTAATGATGTAAATAATAATAACTATTTATACATTTACATTAATGACTATTTGAAACACGAATTAATAGGAGGTATTCGTTCTAATCTTTTTGAAAACAGAGTCACACCATTTGTTCGTTTGGGCTTGGGTTATTCCTTCTTAAGCATGCGCCGAACCTATGATACAAATATGAGTTCACTATATGAAGAAAATGTTTTCAATGGTGATTAT
This sequence comes from Candidatus Tariuqbacter arcticus, assembly GCA_013202315.1. Lineage (GTDB taxonomy): Bacteria > Electryoneota > Tariuqbacteria > Tariuqbacterales > Tariuqbacteraceae > Tariuqbacter > Tariuqbacter arcticus. Next base: position 6,101 of record JABMRZ010000196.1, read on the forward strand.
TTCCCAAAATATTACGAACCCAATATTTTATTATGGAGCATCGGTTTGGAATTCAAGCGTTTTCTGCATGAGAATATTATAATTAGAACTGAGTTTCAAAGATCATTTACAAACTTTAAAGATAATAAGAATGATGTCAGAAGACTATGTAATAACGATTTGAAAGTGGAGTTTATATTTTCATATTAGTGTGTCATATTTCTTTTGTAAGAGCCTCTTGCAAAAGTCATTTCTTAACAATATTATCATTATGAATCCCCTGTACAGCGGATGAAGAATCCCCTGTTTATTATACACTTAATAAATAAAGAGACCCCTCACTGCGTTCAGGGTGACGCTTTCTCGTGTCTTTTGCAAGAGCCTGTAAGTGATATTAATTCATATCCGTATTTTATGATTAAATTAAGAATAGCACATTTGTCCAAAATCAACTGAAACATTTCACATTTATCGCATAAAAAGTCTATTAGCGCTGGTATTATAACCTCGCCAGCGCCTTGATAGCCTCTTTGGCGGAGAGTTTGATTTCTCGCATCGCTTCTAACGATCCTCCCACTTTGCCTTTCAAGTCTTGCTCCATCACATAAACCAATATATTCATTGCCTCACGACAATGCCCTTGCGCTTCGCTAACACTTCGGCTCCCTCAGTCTGTGTAAGGGACTCGCACTCCCGAGCTGTTGAGCATGCTTGGCACACATAAAAAAAGCTGCCTTTTCAGGCAGCCCAGGGTTTTGGAGGAGAGAATCCTTAACCCGCGGTCAATCCGAAGAACTTACCTTTATAAAACACCACTTTTTCACCATCGATCACTTCCTTGCCCACGCGAAAACCCAAATCCCGCAATTGTTCGATCACAATACCTGATATTTTCACCAAACAGACATCTTTCCCTTCATTACAGCACATCATATTATATGGGATTTTCCGTCCATCCAAAACATCCAAACCTTCAACGATATGTTTCATTTTCCTAACTCTGCATTTAATTGTTATATTGATATCTCCTACCATAATAGACACCTTCGACAATTAAAAAGTTGCATTAGTTCGAGATTATTTTCGATTTTACTTTAATTGGATAACCGAAGATAAAGAAATGCGCCGGCTGCTCGGCAGGGTGGGAAGGATTTAATTTACCCCGCGGCATTACCGGCGCCAATTGAATTCTCTGCCTATTTACAATACAATTATACGATTGTATATCTGCCAGGTTCCCAGGAGTTTATCAAATGGGGAATCAAAACATACTTTCCAAAACCTTTATCACCGTTTCCGGTCTCAATTCCTTCATACACCTGAAATGCTGTTCAGGGCATCTGCGGCTCCCGTGAATCCGGCAAGGACGGCAGTATAAATCCGGGTGTTCAACGATTATATGTCCCTCCCCATATGGCGCGAAGCCAAAATCCGGAGCTGTGGGCCCAAAGATTGACATAACATTCGTTCCCACCGCCGCTGCGATATGTCCAGCCGCTGAATCGTTGGTCACCAATACCGCCGCCCTCTCCAGCAATGCTCCGCTTTCCAGGGGATTGAGCTCTCCGGCGGCGATGAAGCCGTATCCCTCCATACCAGCGGCGATCCTTTCGCATAATTCCCGTTCATTCGCCGCTCCGACCAGGATTACCTGGGGAAAACCTCGCTTCCGCATAGACCCGCAGAGCTCCTGGAAATATACCTCCGGCCATCTTTTTGTATCCCACACCGACCCCGGCGCAATAGCGATAAAACCGTTCTTGACCCCGAATCTTTCTAAAAGCTGTGATGCTTTCGCTTCCTCCGCTTCACCGGGATATATTTTAGGGGCGATATTTTCCTTTTCCATCCCCAACAATGATAGATTCCGCTTTACTTCGTGCCAGTCTTTCCGATATTCTATCACATCGGTAAAAAGTAGTCTCCCCGCGCTTCTATCGAATCCAATCCGTTGTGGAATACCCGCCGCCCAGACAATCGCCGCGCTTCGGAACGAACGATGGGGAACTAAAGCCAGATTGAAATTGTCATTTTTCAGCCTCTTGACCATTTTAAGGGTGTTACAAAAGCCGCCCTTTCCCCGTTTATCGAAAACGATAATCTCCTTTAGTCCAGGATGGTTCTTAAGCGCTGGTGCGGAATAGGGAATGGTCAAAAGGCTCACCTCGGCATACGGATATTCCTTCTTAACTGCATCTATCAACGGCGAAGCCAGCACCACATCTCCGATAAAAGCGGTCTGCAGGATTAGGATTTTCAAGACGATAAATGATGTTATTCGGTTAATCGCAGAACATAAGTTCAGGACATAACGATTTTCAAAAATCGCTTCCCGTCCTGTCATTCCGGCGAAAGCGGGAATCCATTGTTTTTATTGTTCATAAAAAAACAACATCGGAAATTCTTTTCAGGGTCTGTTGCCGAAATAGAAAGATTTGCCTCTAATGGTGGTGCCGTGTCTCCGCACCCGACACCAAACAACTGTTATTATTATATATGCTGGCGACTGCGAAGAGTCGACAGCACACTGTATTGATTTAGGAAACAGACCCTTTAAGCATAGCCATATATTCTTAGATCTGAGATATTTATCTCTTCGTTATCACCACTTCGATTCGGCGGTTTTCCGGCGCTTTAGTGTTTTTGGAGACAAAATTAGTCGCTCCCATTCCTTTTACGCTTATCCGTTTTTCATCGATTCCATGCGATGTTAAGAAGCTTTTAACTGCATCGGCGCGCGCCTGCGACAAGCGGAGGTTGGTTTCAGGTTTGCCCGAGCTGTCGGTAAATGCTCTTAATTCAATATTTATATTGGGGTTATATTTCATTCCCGCCAGCAATTTGAAGAGGGTGTGGAAGGAATCTTTGGTGAGCGATGTTTTGCCTGAAGCGAATCCGACCCCTCGCAGAACGCCCGCTTCGACCTGGGCGGCAGGAACTCCGTATGAATCGACTTTAGTTCCGGGCGGAGTATTGTTATCCTTATCGAGATAATCGGGCACACCATCATGGTCGGAATCCACAGGACGGCCGTGATTATCCACATTCACTTTGGCGGGGGTGTTGGGGTGTAAATCTCGGAAATTAGGGATTCCATCGCCATCCGAATCCAACGGTCTGCCTCTGGAATCGACGGCTACGCCCAGAGGTGTATTTTTACCTTGGTCGATATAATCCGGGACGCCGTCCATATCATCATCGAGAGGTCTGCCGTATTCGTCAACTTCAACTCCGCTTGGTGTTCCGGGCGATCGGTCCTGATGATCGGGAATTCCGTCATTATCACTATCTCTGGAAGAGCCGGCAGTTGAAAGCCGGGCGGTGGGTTTTTCTTTCACAACAGCTTCGGGTTCAACCGGTTGTTTAGGTTCAGCCGAAACTTCAGGTGTAACAAAATCTTCCGGAGCGCTGCTCTTCGTCTTAATGAATTTTAGCGGGTTGGTGAGGAAACATACACCCACCGATAATTCCACCATTTCAGTAGTTTCATTCAGACCTAATCCATCTTTTTCCACCAATTCGTGACCTCTGGCTTCAATCTGCAAATCCATTTCAGGTGTAAGCCGCAGGTTGAATCTTCCTCCGAGGTAGATACCGGCGGAACTCACCCTATTGTTGTAGAAACCTGTAAAGCTATAATATCCCACCCCCCCGGTAAGGTCAATGCTTGAAGAGGGTTTGTTCATAATCTTGTAGGCGGCTCCGAAATTTAGCGGTGCGAATTTCGGTATATCATTTATTGTAGGTTTTTTAGCGGTGAATCCTCCGATTCCCAACACCGCTTCGAGGCTAAGATTGGTTTTGATAGGGTATATTAGTCCGAATTTGATTAGTCCTCCGCCATCCACATAATTGCTTATGCTGTCGGACAGCGGGTAATAGCCGCTCAATCCGATTTGATAATATAATTTGGAATCCCCTTTAACGGGGGATGATATTAGGAATAGCAGTATCAGTATAGCGACTGCTGCATTTAGATAATTCTTAATCATTTTCTTCTCCCCGTTAAGTAGGTTTTTGTTTTGTGGAATTTAGAATTCATTTTGGAAATGGATTCACCACGAGAATACGAAGACAGTGACGGAATATCATTCATATAATGTTTTTCGCTATATCGTGTGGTTAATGCAGACTAATTAACCATGAATGAACACGAATAAAAAAGATGTTATTTGGTAATAGATTGATTCGGAACCGTTGAGATACAAAGATAATGCTGAATAGGCTGAATGAAATCAGCGAAATCAATCCGCTGTACAGCGGATCAGGGGAAATCAGCGGTTCAGAGAATAAACAAGTCTACCCATATTAAACAGCGAGGAATCTAATATAATATAAACAAATGTTTTTAAATGTCAATAGAAATGTTAAATAAAATACACTCCTCGGCCGAGACTTCGCTAGGAGGTGGTGGACCCGTCGGGTTGGGATAGTTAATAGGATTTAGGTCTGGGGCCTGGGTTCTGGTGAACAGTCATTTGTTTTTTAAAGTGACACTATCATATGAAGGTCTTTTCGCGGCTAACTTACAACTTAGCCGGTGCCCGGCTCAACGAAGTATGAAAATTAGATGATGAAGGTGGGTTGAGAACCCTCTACATACTATGAATATCGAATATCGAACAAGGAATGTTGAAGATTAGTTGTGGGTTGAGAACCCACACTACAGTTTATTTTCAAGGTAAACCCTCATACTCCTGCGGCGCACAACGAAGGATGAAAATCAAGTTTCTGTCAGGTGAGGACACCTGACAGCACAGTAATTAAGTTTGGACAGAACAATGTTCTGTCCCTACAGGCAAATCCCGGTTTCGGAGAAAGCGAGATGCTTGGTGATTGCTATTTTCAAGGTAAACAAAGAATTAAGGTTTCTGCAGGGATCAGTTTGAAAGGATGTTCAACATCAGGGGATATATCTTCGGATTGGCGGCGATTATATTCCCACTCTCTAAGTATTTATATTTCCCATTGAAGTCGGACACTACTCCTCCGGCTTCTTCAACGATCAGACATCCTGCCGCCAGGTCCCATACCGAAAGCCCTTTTTCCCAGAATCCATCCAGTGCGCCGGAGGCAGTCCAGCATAAATCCAGCGCCGCCGCTCCCGCTCGGCGAATCCCGCTGCAGGAATTGAACATCCGGCGGAATATATTCAGGAATTCATCCAGGTATTCTTTTTCGCGGAAGGGGAACCCGGTGGCGATGAGCGCGTTTCTGAATTCGGAACATCGACTAACTGTGATTTTGCGGCCGTTATGGAACGCACCCTTTCCCTTTTCCGCATAATATAGGTCATTAGTTAGAGGATTAATCACCGCACCGGCTTGAATGGGACCGAATCCTTCTTGGCCTGCTTCATACTTTTCAACTGCTACGGAGACGGCAAAGGCGGGAAATCCGTGGATGTAATTTGTAGTTCCATCCAAGGGGTCGATAATCCATCGGAAGTCTTCCCCTTCAATCCCACCTCCGGCTTCTTCGGCGAGAATCGCATGGCTGGGGAAGCGCTTTAAAATGTATTCAACGACAGCCGTTTGCGAGAGCTTATCGATTTCGGTTACATAATCGCTGTCGCCTTTTCGGGTGAAGTTTTTGGCAGCCAGACTATTGAAATTTGCGATCAGTATTTCCCCGCCTATTTTTGCGGCTTTAATTGCGGTTTCAAGCATCGGTCTTCTTCGGTTTCAGCATCGCCTTTATAAGTAAGATGACCACGATTATTAGGATTACTCCGGCGATGTATAGCCGTTCCTGGCGGTAAATAGTGGAGACGGCAGAAAGGACAATTGTGCTGTCGGTAATATCGGCGCCATCGAATTCCCATCCGATGAATTCGCTTACGCTGTCGGCGTTTGAACTGCGGAGCTTGCCCGGCAGATATAATTCAGTAGTGAAGGCTTCATCACCCAAATCCAGGGTCATCATATATTCCCGCTCAAATGCCCGCCAAATGGACATCAACTCATCATAGAGCGCTTCGTCTCTCGGTAGTCCAAGGTTTTCCTTCAATATCTCGAATCCCTGGGGGAAAATGGAGCTTAAAACCGATGAATCGTCCAATTCGGAATCTATGCTACTGAAATAGATTATGAAGAACTCTTTCAATTCTTCCCTGACTTGCGCGAACTTGAGGGTGTCGATTGGGGTTTGGGGATTTTCGGTTATGTGTTGGCGGAGGGATTTAATAAAGAAATCGCTAACGGTCACCGCCAGCCATATTTTGTATCCTTGTTCTTCTTTCGCTTCCAGTTCAGCTTTTGTCACTTCATCGAGGGAATCGGTTTCTTCTAATATGCGGCACTCTTGGGGGATATAATCTTTCGGATTGCCGTAAAGCTCCAACCATCTGCGGCTGGGAAATCGAAAATCGAAGTAATAATTGACCATAAAGAACAAGTCCTGCCGGCGGATTGTGAGTGGATGCTGTAAATCGACACTGGCGAAATCCACTGTTTCACCGCCAAAGGCTGCGGGGAGGGATTCGCCCGGCGCAAAATGCGCTTTAGCACGATAATAAAAAACGGTGTCGGGTTCGCTGTCGGAAGTGTCGATTTCGATGTATTCTTCTAGTTCCCAGGGGAGCCCTTTGGGGAGCGAAATTAATTCGTCATACAGGTCGGCGCTGTCCCCTGAAGCTGTGTATTGGTAATCAACTGAACCGTCTTGATTGACGGTAATTTTGAAATGGTGCTGAAGACAGGAACTGAGAAGTAATAGAAACAGGAACAAAGGGGGGAATGCTTTTAATTTATTCATGGGAAAACTCCCTGTCGATGGAATTTAAAATGTAGAATTTAAAATTTAAAATGTAAAATTTTATTTCCCCATAATAGTTATCAGGCTGGATGTTTTGATGAAACTTCTCGGGGGGGTAACATTTTATCCGGATTGAACAGAGTTCCGGGGTCGAAACATCGCTTAACATCGGTTTGAAGCGTCATATTTACCGGGTTCAACTGCATAGGAAGGAAATCGCGTTTCGCCAATCCGATACCGTGTTCGCCGGAAATCGTCCCGCCCATTTTGATGACTTCGGTGAAGACCTTTTTCACTCCTTGACAGGCTGCTTCAACCTGCGCCGGGTCTTCCTTTTGAAAGATGAAATTCACATGCATATTGCCGTCGCCTGCGTGTCCGTAAGTGGGGATGGGCATATTCAATTCCGCCGAGAGCGCTTCAACGAACGACATCAATTCCGCTATCCTGCCTCGCGGGACGGCGACATCCTCATTGATTTTACCGCTGGCGAGGCGGGTCAGAGATGGTGAAATCGATCGGCGGAGTTTCCAAAGATTTTCCCGCTCCTCTTCGCTTTCGGCGATACGCAAGCCGGTTGCGCCAAACCGTCGGCATAGTTGTGAGGTCTTATCGCCCAGTTCCCGGTTAATATCGGCTTCTTCATCATATTCAATGAGCAGAACCGCCCCGGTTTTCGGGGAAATATCCAGTTTTATGAAGCTGGTGACGGCTTTCAAAGTCTGGCGGTCAATCATTTCCATAATACAGGGGGAATATCTGGAATTCAGGATTGCGGTTACCGCCTTGGCGGCTTCTATAGCGGTTGTGAATTCCGCCCGCATAGTCAAATGAGCCTGCGGGGCGTCTATCAACCGGAGGGCGGCTTTCACGATTATCCCCAAGGTTCCTTCGCTGCCGCATAATAAGGGGGTTATATCCACCGGAGAATCGTAATCGGTGAAACAACCGGCGGCAATCAAATCGCCTTCGGGGTTTATGAATTCCGTTCCCAGCACAAAATCGGCTGTCACACCGTATTTCAGACATCGCAGACCGCCGGCGTTTTCGGCGATGTTGCCGCCGATGGTGCATATTTTATAGCTGGAAGGGTCGGAGGGATAGAAAAGATTTCGCTTCAGCGCTTCGGTTTGCAGTTTGGCGGTAATAACTCCCGGTTCTACCACCGCGATTTTTTCATCTTCCAGAATGCGAATGCGCTTCATCCTCACCATTGAGAGGACGATAGCGCCGTTAGAAGGAACCGCTCCGCCCGACATTCCGGTACCGGCGCCGCGGGTGGAGACCGGCGTACCGCATTCGGCGGCGATACGCACTGCCACGGATACATCCTCCGCGCATTCAGGAAAGATCACCGCCAGAGGGGGATTTCCCCTCCAGTTAACATCGCTGGAATACACCACGCCGGTTTCAGGGGTGTTTAAAATCTTCGATTTTCCCAGCTTGCGTCGGAGGGATTTCAATACCGGGGGAGTTCTGCCCATCCTAATCTTTTTCAGCTACGGGACTATGTTCGACCGAGTGTTTAATATCTTCTATCTTGCTGTCTTTATGGCTTTTGACCGGTTCGCGGGTGGTGCCGGTGAAACCAGATTTGTGTTTATAATCGGTTTCATAGAATCCGCTGCCCTTGAAGATAATACCGGCGCCGGTGCAAATTACCCTCTCAACCGGGCCTTTACATCGAGGACAAGTCTTTATCGGTTCGGACACTATGCTTTGAAATACATCGAAATCGAAGCCGCAGAGTCTACATTTATATTCATAAGTCGGCATTTTGGCTTTAACCTAACTTTGTTTTAAATTTTTCGGTTATCCAGTCTGGGCAGCAAATTGATAAAATTACATTTACCTTTAAAAAAAGGGGTTAGGGGCTAGGG
>JABMRZ010000197.1 GCA_013202315.1 Candidatus Tariuqbacter arcticus
AAAGATGGATTGCCGCTTTAATTGGAATGACAACTGCCTAATCGGAAATTCTTTATAAAAATCCCTATAAATGAAGCAATAATTCTGATAGGATTAGCATTATCGACAATTTTTTATCGATGTGGGCGCTATAAGCCCCTATTGTTGATTATGAAACGCTTCGACGGCTTCCACTAAATTTTGCCAGGAAAAGCGGGACTTTTCATTCCTTATATTGGCTGACCAATCGATAGTTTCGGACAGCCGATAGAAATCAATCACCGCCCCAGCCAGAGCGGAAGGGTCGTTCGCTGGACAGAGCAAACCTGTCCGGCGGTGAGAGACGGTTTCCGGCAGTCCCCCGACTTGAGTGGAAATCACCGGCTTGTCGAATCCGAAAGCGGTCTGGGCAATGGCGGACTGAGAGGCGCTTATATAGGGGAGAACTACTACATCGGAGGCGGCGAAATAATCTCCAACTAATTCGTTTGGGATATATCGATTATGAATAGTCACGCTGTCAGCCAGCCCGGCTTTTGATATCAAATCCAGATATGGCTGGGGTTGGTCGTAGAACTCCCCCGCAATAATCAAGCGGATATTTCCACCGAAATGCCGGTGTATGAACGGGAAGGCTTCCAATAATGTTTTCAACCCTTTATATCTGCGGATAATTCCGAAGAACAACAGCGCCTTATCTTCGGTGATACCAAGCTTCTTTCGCGATTCCTCCCGCGATGGGTGGGCGAATTCCTGAAAGTTGTAGGTCGGGAGCGGAACTACCATACGCCATCTGCTTTCGCCGGAAGGATAGAATCTCAGGAATTCCCTCTCGACCGTATGCGATTGAGCGATGTACCCATCGGCTTGGCTGAAGGCAATCCTGCTGAGAACTTCTTTGCCGGGAATACCCTCGTGCGGGACGACATTATGCAGGAGGAAGAGGATTTTCACATTCGACCTCTTCCGCACCATTCTGCACACACTGGTGTATCCAACTGCGTTGAAGGGTGTCGACCAGATGCAAATCAGCAGTTCAGGATTCATTGCCTTAATCTGATCAGCGGTCTTGAGCCAGGTGAAGGGATTCCAGGGAATGAATACTTTCACTGAGGGAGTTTTTTCAGCGATAGCTGAATGGTCGAATTGGCTGGCGCCGGGGAATAGGAATTTGGGGAACTGCTTGCGGAAGGAATATAAGTTCACATCATGCCCCTTCGCCCGCATATTCCTGAATAGCAGTCCGGTATGCATGGCGATGCCCCCGCGAAAGGGATAGGACGGTCCCAAAATCGCCGCTCTCATCAGACTCTCGGAGGCTGGAATTCGCCAATGGCGGCGTCTTTTGTTCCGAAGCGAGCTATCATCTCGCCCAAAAGACCGATTGCGAAAGACTGCACCCCCAATAATATCAGCAATATCCCCAGGAAAAACAGCGGCCTCCCCGCAATGGGAAAGCCTTGAAACCATAAGACAGTGAGATACAGATTGATGATGACACCGGCTATGAGCGCTGATATTCCCAAAAAGCCGAAAAGATGCATCGGCTGGCGGGTATATCGAGTGATGAATAGGACGGTTAATAAATCGAGAAAGCCGTAGAGGAACCTGCTGACGCCGAATTTCGTCCTCCCAAATCTCCGAGGATGATGCACAACTTCGATTTCCCCGATGGAATACCCTTCCATCTTTGCCAGCACCGGGAGGAAGCGGTGAAGTTGTCCATATACGTTTATGTTCTTAATCACCGCTCGGCGGTAAGCTTTGAGCCCGCAGTTGAAATCATGCAGGGGTATGCCGCTGAGAAGAGCTGTGATTCGGTTGAACAGCCTGGAAGGGACGGTTTTAGAGAGGGGATCGCGCCGCTTGACTTTCCATCCGGAAACGAGGTCGTACCCTTCATCAAGCTTTCTAAGCAGATTGGGTATCTCATTAGGATCGTCTTGGAGGTCAGCGTCGATGGTGATAACAATATCCCCGCGAGCGCGGTAGAAACCCTCAGCCAGCGCCGCCGATTTCCCAAAATTCCGGCGGAAGGTGACTAAGCCGACTCGCGCGTCGCTTTCTTTCAGACTTTTCAGTATTTTAGGGGAATTATCTTTGGAACCGTCATCGATGAATATGATCTCGTATTCTCGACCATTAAGGACTTCGGTTAGCCGGCGGTGAAGCTCTTCGAGGGAACCTTCCTCATCCAGCAAAGGCGCTATGACGGATAATTCCACGACTCCCTCACAATTCCTTCCTGATGACATCGGTGGGAACGGAAATTATCATTTTTGCATCGGAAAAATGCGTGTTTACCTTGAATTTATCGATGTCGATGGTGAGTTTGACTCCACGAGTTATATCGCCGATTTCAATGTTCCGGGGAAACCGAACCCCCGATTTCTTCTTATACCCCGAGTATGACATATAATAGGTGAGAATTCCCTCTTTGTCGAGCATATTTTCGCGGTTGACCAGCATTTTTCGCCCATCGACCCAGATTTCATGGAAGTGCTCGCCTTGGGCATAAGACAGGACATGATATTTACCGATTCGCTTGATTTCCGCAGGGACATCGTAAGGGCGGTCGGGATTGAATAGTCTCTTCCAGACGTTTCGAAGGTCGATATTGGGCAGGGGTAATTTGAAGCGGGTGCTGATGTCAACTGAATCAAGGTTCCCGGTGATATACTCGTTCGATATTAAGCTGTAGACCTGAAAACGGTTCTTCTGCAGGGATGCTTCGATGATCTTAAACCCAAATGGCGCGAAGGTGCGGATTGTTATCCAGTCGGGGTATCGGTAGTATAATTCCGCATTTACGGGAATTCTGCGGATGCCGCTTTCCAGTATCAACTGGGCTTCGCAGTTGAAATCGGAGATGGAGCCGGTGTTCTTATGAACCTGTTCCCAAATTTCGGTTTCGCTGAGCGGCTGTAAAGGGCGATGCAGGATGAATGAGCAGCCATTGACGATTATAATCATACACAATAGCATCAGAAGGATGGGACCGCGCTTCATTTTCAACGAACCTCCAGCCTTTGTTTTAAATCGAGGTCATCAGGGGCGAATTGCAATCCCTGTCGATATGCTTCCAGGGCTTCTTCTTCCTGCCCGGATTCTCGCAGAATATCCCCCAAATGAATATACATTATGGGATTTTGAGAGAATTCAAGGGCTTTCCTCATATATTTCTCCGCTTCACTATAGTCTTTCATCCGAAAGAGCAGCCATCCCATCGTATCCAGATAGGAAGGATTGTCGGGTTCTGCCTCCAGTGACTTGGCGGACAGGCGTAAAGCCTCTTCCAAGCGGATATTCGTTTCGGCGAGGATATAAGCGTAATTATTCATCACCAGCGCATCGGTGGAATCGACTTTCAGGGCGGCTTCGTAAATCTCGATGGCTCTATCTACACTGTCCAATTCATCGTAAATGAATCCGATGGTAACATAAGGAGAAGTGCTGAGGGAATCTGTCGCAATGGATTTATACAACCATTCCAGGGCTTCTTCATATTTCCCCTGCCTTTGAAGCGTCGAGCCGAGTAAGTTGTAGAGCCTCGGCTGGTCGGGAACAGCGCGAATACCCTTCAGAAGCAGGCTTTCCGATTGTTGATAATCACCCTTCTGATTCAACAAGAAAGAGGCGTAAAGATAATACTGCGCATTGGAAGAGTCTTTTTGTATCGCCTCTTTAAAATATACCAAGGCTGAATCGGGCGCATCCATTTCCGCGAAGATGGTGCCGGTAGTGTAAAGCGCGCGGGCGTCCTCCGGGTTCTCATCGATGATTCGATGAAATATTCTCAAAGCGAGTTCAGGATATTCGTTCACAATAAGAAGCGCGGCGGAGCGTTCCAGGATTTCACGCCGTTGTGCCGATTCACCGGCGATTTTGAAGAATATGTCCAGGGCGGATTCCGCTCGACCAGTCTTAATGTAGATGCCGGCTAATTGAACCTGATATGCGGTCTCTTCTGGGAATTGGCCGGAGAGTTCACAATATAATGATTCGGCGGCTTCCCAATCTTCCTGTTCCAATCGAATTTCACCCAAAAGTTCGATGGCGTCGGGGTTATGCGGTTCAATCTTCAGGGCGCGCTGGATTTCGACAGCGGCGCTGTCAAACATATCCAGGATATAGTAATTCCTGGCAGCGCCAAAGTGCAGCTCTGCTGAAGTGGAATCGAATAGCAGCGCCCTACGGTATTCCCGCAAAGCCAATTGATAAGCGCGTCCTTCCTCAAATGCGCAGGCGTTGATGAAATGTTCCAACGCCCGCCTGGGGGGCATACCGGAGTGCGGCTTCGGTCGGTCGCTATAATCTTCAACCGCCGACGGCTTATGCCAAGCGCATCCGCCGATGATCAACGCCGTGATTAATACCGCTAAAACTGATACCGGAATGGATTTATTATCGCTCGTCATTGGTAATTTGTCATTAGTGAAATGAGATTGGGAACGAATATTTTAAACAAATCCTCGCTTCGTAGGGTTTAATTTATTAAACCCCTACAAAAATGCGAGATAATTTATTCATAAATTTTGTATAATAACGATTTTCATAAAGAATTTCCGATTAAGCAACTTTCATTTTTACGAAAGTAGAAATCCAACTTTTAGAAAAACTAGGAGAACGATTCCGGACAAGCCGGAATGACGATTTGAGGAAGATCGGAAATTCTTTTTAAGCA
>JABMRZ010000198.1 GCA_013202315.1 Candidatus Tariuqbacter arcticus
ATATTATAGTGACATTACACTAGAACAAAGAACAAAATTATTCATCATATATCCTGAAAACAGGATTTAGGATTTAGGATTTAGGATTTAGCGGGCTGTCAATCCCGCATGCTTTTAGCGGGAATCAATACCCAATTTTCATTCTAAAGTTGTACCGGGAATCGGCATGAGGGTTTACCTTGAAAATAGAAAATGTAAGATTATAATACTACAGAAGACTACTTCAATGATAAAATCGAATATCAAAACAACCGCTGAATCATTCGGGCATTTCACAGTCCACAAAATCACTATTGCGGCGTTAATTCTAATATTATCCGCCGCTTCCCATTCGGAAATCAATGTCCATTTTAATAAATCGGTCGACCACAGTTACGCCTATTCCGGCAACGAAGCGAACGGCAACACCGACTTTATCGACATTATGATTGACCGCATCGATGCGGCGCAGTATTCCCTGGATATGGCGGTCTACAGCTTCAATTACACTTCATTGTCCAATGCGGTTATTTCCGCTTATAATCGCGGGGTGGATGTCAGGGTCGTCTACGATGACCGCAGTATCCAGACCGGGATGCAATACCTGATCAATGCGGGTATACCATATATTCAACGCACCGACTCCGAAGGCTATATGCACAACAAATTTTACATCTTCGACGCCCGCGATTCCACTTCCCTCGACGATGATTGGGTGATAACCGGTTCCTGGAACGCCACTGTCAGCGGCACCTGGAGCAACTGCCAGAACATAGTGGAAATCCAGGATTCCGGCCTCGCCTCCGCTTACACCATCGAGTTCAACGAGATGTTCGGTTCCACCACCAATGTCCCCAATACATCGCTGGCGCGTTTCGGCAACGACAAGCTGGACAACACCCCTCATCTGTTCAATATCGACGGCGTGGAAGTGGAACTTTATTTCAGCCCTTCGGACAACACCACTTCCCATATCATCCAGCAGGTTCAGACCGCACAATCTTCCGCCTGCTTCGGGCTTTTAGCCTTCACCCGCTATGATATCGCCAATGCGCTTTACCTGCAATCCGCCGCCGGAACCGTGGTCCGGGGGATAATGAATGACACCGGCGGCACCGGCACTCAATGGAATTACCTGAACACCTTCGCGGAAATGTATGAATGGACTTTATCGGGAATTTTTCATCACAAATACGCCTTCTTCGACTACGATATTCCCTCCAGCGGACCGGTTATTCTCACCGGTTCGCACAATTGGTCGAATGCGGCGGAAAACAACAACGATGAAAACACCCTGATATTCAAGTCTGCCGACATCGTGAATCAGTATGTCCAGGAATTCGCGGCGCGGATAGCGGATTTGGGCGGCAGTCTGCCGCCGCCGATATTGGAAACGGTCGACGATTTAACCATAGAATTTTTCCAGTATAATGTTGGTTTGAGCTGGACGGCGGTTCCCGGCGCATCATCGTATAAAGTCTATTGTTCGCCAGAACCGTATGCTTTGTTTTCGGAATGGGAATACTTGGGAACGACCACCATCCCCTTCTTTATGGATGATGATGCTTTTTATGAGGGGGTTAAGTATTATGTGGTTACTGTGGCAGGTTAGTATATTGGCTCTTGCCCGCTAAATCAATTTTGGTTCTTCGCTAAATCATGTGGGTAATCCGCTGTACAGTGGATCAGCGGAAATCAGCGGTTCAAAAAACAAAAAAATCTACCCATACAGAACAGCGAGGAACCTCAATTTTTGACAATAACGCATCTTGTTCATCGATGTTTAGATTATTTCGCCAGCTTCTATCTGTACTCTCACTTTCTTTCACTTCTGGGGAGCGTCTTCCCACAGCCCGATTAGATTCCCTTCCGCATCTTTGAACTGAGCTGCGAACCCGAAATCGCCCACCGGTGTTTTGGGCTGCACTTCTTCGCCTCCGTTGTTCCTAACCGTTTCGAGACTCCCGTTAATATCATCCACATGGATATATACAATAATCTTGTTCGGAATATTTTCACTCACCAAATTGAATCCGCCTCCGACCCCTTCCCCGGCTTTGAAAAGTGAGTAATTCATTTCCGGAATGGGATTAATTTCCCAGCCGAACACTTCTCGATAGAAACCGGCGATTTTTTCCACATCTTTGCATGGAATTTCAACATGACAAATTTCGTGAGCCATTTTTTGATCCCTTTAAATACTGATAAGAGTGTTATTTATATTGACGCTTCGACCCGATATTCCTATCACTTTCGTATTTTTAATATTATACATTCACCCTTACACCATAGTAATATCGACAATTATTTGTCGATGTCACAGCGGTAAGCGCCTAAAACACCTGGTTCACCATATTCAAAAGCTTACTTGAGAAACGGATTCCCATTCCAGTGGAAACAGAGCGACACTCGATGGCTTTCGCCCAATCCCTGATGGGCTTGGAAAGCATAATCCGCGCTGGCTGGTCCAATGCGCACCCCCGCGCCGGCGGTGAAGTATTCACGGTCCATCCCCGCCCGCAGCGCTAAAGTCTTCTGCACCACATATTCCAATCCAAAATGCGCTTCACCCGAAAGGGAAGCATAGTCAAACTGATCCGCTTCCCCCCGGTTCTCCCCCCGTAGCACCATATCGAAGGCGAAATTCAAATCCGCTTCCATCCTCTCCAATGAAAAAAGCTTAACCAAGCCGATTGAAATCGAAGGTAATATGAACTCATTATGTCCGGTATCCCATCCCAAGAAGGTTGTGGTAACATCTGAAATCCTCGCGCCGAAGAACAAGTTAGAAGAATGCTTGTATCGCGCTCCCACATCGAAACCCAAGCCGAAAGCGCTGTTATCGCCCACTTTTTTACTTAATATTTTCCCATTCACCCCCAGCGCCCACTTTTTTCGCCAATCGAAAGCGTAAGTTCCCATCACTGCCAGCTCGGAATCGCTGGTCCATTCATCGACAACCACCACATTTCCCACCCCCAAGGGCGAACTGGGATCTTCCAAGGCGGTTATGGGAATATCATCCACCCCCAATCGGAATATCGTCAATGAGAAGACATCGCTTTCCGAATACCGCTGAGCCGCCGAGATGAAATCATACTTGACCACACCGCTGAAGCGATTGGCGTGCATCGCCAAAATCCCGCCCCCCTCGATATCCACTAAAGAAGCGGGATTCCAATATGCGGAAGCCGGCCCCCCTCCAAAGGCGGTTCCGGTTTCACCCATCCCGGAAGCGCGGCTGCCAGCCCCCAAGGTCATAAATTCACCCGCGTATTTAGCGCCAAAATCGGTATCTGCGCGAGCTGTATCCGGATGGAAGGCAGCCGTGAACATCCCCAGAGACAATGGAATTATGATCGACCAGAATTTCCCCTTCATTGAAATCTTCTCTAACATATATCAGCCTCAAAAAATCGTTTGGAATTAATCCTTTAGTTCTGATTATCGTGTTTTTCCTGGCAGAAAATGGCAGAACATAGCGTATCTTGAAGACTTATAAAGCGCCAAGTATCAAGTACCAAGTGCCAAGAATTCTACTTGATACTTGTTACTTGTTACTTGATACTCATTCATCTTCACCCCTTTTGGGGTCCGGCTCGTCCGGGTTGAGTATAATAATTATACCTTGAAAATCGACAAATGTTTCTATTATAATAAGAAATTTATTTCCGAGAAATATTGACTATTTAAATCCAAACCGATATATTCAATTGCAACACATCTCCCTGAAGATTGCCTGCCGGGTTGAAAAATTTTCGCCAGCATACTGTTTAGCCGGGCGAGGTGAATTCATTTCACAACACCCTAACCCGGACGAGCCGCAAACAAATTAGAAAATCTAAATCAGAAATCCTAAAAAAATTAAAAAATCAAAACTCAAAACTAATGCGACTGAAA
>JABMRZ010000199.1 GCA_013202315.1 Candidatus Tariuqbacter arcticus
ATAATAAGGATTCACAGTAATAAAGCAATGAAGTAATAATTCTGAAAAAACTGACGATGTCGACAATTTTTGTCGATGTGAGCGCAATAAGCGCCTAACCTAAAATCACAATGAGATACTTCACAGCGTTCAGCATGACAATCGGAATCAAATTCGATGATTGTGTAACTATAAATTGCACTCATTAATAATAGTCTAATTGTAAAGTTGTTTTAGTGATTTCTTATAATAGTATATGAATTCACTGGCTATTAAGGCTATTATGGCTATAGCCAGGCTAAAACATGGCCATCGTTTCCATCATATCCAGTGAATAACAGCTTCTTTATCAGAGAACTTAACAGATATATAATAGTCAATTCAATACTCAGCAGAATGAAACTAAAAAATAAATTTCTCTTCATATTCCTAATTTTATTAACTTGTTTTGCACTTACCGGGTTGATAATATCCTGCGGCGGTTCCAAATTCAAGAAATCCGGCAGGCGGGTCATCGTTCTCGGCGTCGACGGAATGGATCCCAATTTCCTCGAGGATTTTATGAACCGGGGCTATATGTCCAACTTCAGCAAATTGGCCGCCGAAGGTTCCTTCAAGCGCCTCACCACCAGCCAGCCTCCGCAGAGCCCGGTCGCCTGGTCGAATTTCATCACCGGTATGGACCCGGGCGGGCATGGGATCTTCGATTTTATCCACCGCGACCCGTCGACTCGCAGCCCTTACCTTTCCACCAGCGTTACCGAGCCTCCTTCCAAAGTCCTGAAACTGGGCAAATACCGCATTCCCTTTAAAGGGGGCGAGGTCAGACTGCTGCGCAAAGGTAAAGCCTTTTGGCAAATCCTCGAGGAACACGGCATCCCTTCAGTAGTCTTCAAAATCCCGGCGAATTTTCCCCCGGCCGAATCCCAAGCCAAGACTTTCTCAGGAATGGGAACTCCCGATTTACAAGGCGGCTATGGCGTGTTCACTTTCTTCACCGACGATTCATCGCTCTATAAAGAGGATGTCGGCGGAGTCAGGGTGACTATGGTGGAAATAAATGACGGAACCGTCCGGAGTGAAATAATCGGGCCGTATAATTCCTTAATCAAGGATTCTCCCTCCACTTCGACGCCGTTAACCGTATATATCGACCCCGAAAATGAACTCATTAGATTAGAAGCCGGGGACAGTGATTTCATCCTTCAACCGGGCGAATGGAGCGATTGGGCTGAATTGAAATTCCCTTTATTAAGACCTTTCGCCAGCGCCGCCGGGATCGTCCGCTTCTATTTAAAGGGAGTCCGCCCGCATCTTCAGCTATACTGCAGTCCGGTGAACATCGCCCCTTCCAATCCGGCGCTCCCGGTTTCCACTCCGCCCGGCTACGCCAAGGAACTTTACCGCCATCTGGGCAATTTCTATACATTGGGCATCCCCGAAGACACCAAAGCCCTTTCCGAAGGTTATTTCGGCTTTGACGATTACATTTCCCAGGCGCGGCTCGTTTTGGAGGAGAGGCTGCGCGAATTTGATTATACCTGGAACGATTTCGAGGATGGGCTGTACTTTTTCTATTTCTCATCGCTGGATCAGAACAGCCATACCTTATGGTCGACTTTCGACCCCGCCAGCCCCATCTACGACACCGAAGCCGACATGAAATATGGGCGGGTATTACTGTGGTTCTATGAGGAAATTGACAAGGCGCTCGGACGTGTCTTGGACGAAATGCAGCCGGACGATTTGCTGTTGATAATGTCCGACCACGGCTTTGCGCCCTTCCATTACTGCTTCGATTTGAATACCTGGCTGTTGGAAAACGGCTACCTCACACTGCGGAATGAAAGCAAGCGGATGGAGGGATATTTCGCCGGCGTGCAATGGCACAAGACCCAAGCTTATGGCTTGGGAATAAACAGTCTGTATTTGAATTTGAAAGGCAGGGAAAGAAGCGGCATCGTCCCCCCCGGCGAAGCCGAAAGCTTGAAGGACGAATTGATCCGGAAGCTTACATCGATAATCGACCCTGAAACCGGCGACCAAGTTATTAGCTCCGTCTGGAAGCGGGAAGACATATATCACGGAACCGAAGTTGAGAACGCGCCTGACCTCATAGTCGGCTACAATCGCGGCTACCGCGCTTCCTGGGATACCATTTTGGGCAAATTTCCTGAACATATAATATCCATTAACGAAGATAAATGGGCGGGCGACCACTGCGTTGACAACAGGCTCGTCCCCGGCGTCCTGCTGTCGAACCGTCAGATCGATAAACAAGACCCGGCGCTTTACGACCTGACTCCGACCATCCTGGCAGAATTCGGTATTGACATTCCCGATGATATGATTGGAGAACCCGTGTTTAATTTAAAATGAAGAATGGAAAATGAAGAATGGAAAATGGAAAATGACATACCCGCAAATCGCAACCAGCAAATTGGAAGGTAATTATTAAGTTGTTTGAGTGACTCTTATAGTAGTGTATAAATTCACTGGCTATTA
>JABMRZ010000200.1 GCA_013202315.1 Candidatus Tariuqbacter arcticus
TCTTAATTCTTATCTCTTATATCAAATATCAAATATCTAATATCTAATATCTAATATCCAAGGAACCCGCCGACTCCCCGCCGCTTCTCGACTTTCAAGTCTCGCAGGGTGGGCGATTTAATGTTGATTTTCAAGAAGAACCCCTGCCCTACTCCGCTCGGATTCCAAATTAACCGCCCCTCCCAACAGTGCATATCGCGGTAGAAGGTGAACCCGGACGACACCAGCATCCCGGTCGATAGATCGATGCTATTGCTGTAGCTCACCGACCAATTCTGGGTTAGTGTGATATTCAGGCTGTTGTCCATCCAAATGGTGCGGGTCGGTTCTATATAGGTATTGGAGCGGCTCCAGGTGTAGCGGAGACCGGTGTTCATATCCCAGGGGATATCGGTCGGCTTGAAATTCAAATCGCGCCCCAGCCGGTCTTGAGTTTCCATCACCGGGAGATCCAATATACCTTCTCCCGTTTCGACAGTATCTTCTTCCGCCGTCCATTCTTCGGATTCAACAAATTCCTTTTTTACGCTTTTTTCTTTCTTCTGGGATGCGAAGCGCAGACCGGCGCTCAAATTGAAGTAGGTCAGCCGGAACAATTTGCCCCTTTGCCAATTGCCGTCCTCGAAATAGAATTTTTCGACTAAAGTTCCAAATGGCGTGGTCTTGTAAGGCGAATGGGTGGTCTGCAAATCGATTGTCAGTCCCATCAGGGGCCCTATCCTCGTCCCCCGCACCGGTTCCGCTCTGAACGAACTGCTCAGATTGCCCCATTTGAACTGTTCAGCCAGGAAATTATAGCTGGTGCCGAAATTGAGGCTGAACAGATCGAGTTTCTGAATCTCTTCTTCCTCCTCTCTCATTTTCACCCGCTTCATCTGAAAGAGGTTGCTTAAGCTGATGGACATAGTCTGCGATTCCGCCGAAGGGGTGCCGCCTAAAAGGGGCTGCCCGACATACCGGTCGTATTTCTGCTCCACCCCCGAAGAATCGGTCAGATATTGGTAATACGCCCACCCTTTCTTCGAAAAATCGGGCTTGTAACTGAACGACAGTGAAGGGGTTAAAACATGCCTGAACCCTATGATTCCCCAGAAATCCGCAGGGAAAGTCCCGTATAGCTTGGTATTCAGTCCCGTACTGAAACTGAAAGTATGCCTGGCGAAATAACCCTCCTCCTTGACCGATTCCACTTCGCCAGTATTGGGGTTATAGCGGTATTTCAGCCTGTAATCGGTTATATCCTGATTGATGCTCATAGACGGATTCAGGTTGAAGTATTTGAGTGCCGCCTGCGATGTGTTGATGCTGTAGCTGTTCTTCAAAGCGCCCTGTTTATCATGCTCAAAGAAGTATTGTGTTTCCTGATAAGTGGTGTCGCCTATTTGGTATTCGACCGTCTCCTCATCCCGGCTTTTACTGCTCATATTGACGAAATTCGACCCGGCGGAATAGTAGAATTTGTTATACCAGTAGGGCTCGTCCTGACCTTCTTCCTGCGGGATGAAGCTCCTTTGTCCCAAGCGGAAATTGACCCTGGGGAGGGTGGCGCTCCAGGTTTCATCGTCCAGATTTTTTTCGTGATGCAGGTTTATGCTCATACTGCCGTTAATGGAAGGGTATGAATCTCGATAGATGGCGTCGGAGCGGAGGATTCGCTCCATCCGGTTCTGCGGATTGCTGGATAAATCCTGATAGTAGGAGCCGTCCGAAACGAAGGTGGCGTTTATGTTCAGGCGGGCTGTGGGAGTGAGGATATGGCTGTGTTTATATTTCAAGTCCCACCTTCGTTCCTTAGAGCCGGAATAATCCATCCGCACGAAGGAGCCTGAAAGACTGCCGTCCATCCGGTATAGCAGTTTATATCGGGCGTTCCCTTTGACGAGCACTCCGTATCTTTCGTAAAAATCGAGCGCCGCCTGCGCATCCCAATAGGTCGACGGGGCGAAGTAATACCCCAGATTGCGCAGGAAACGCCCCTGTGATGCCGTTTCACCATAAGTTGGCAATATAATCCCCGATTGCCGCCCCGATTTTGAAGGGAAAATTCCGAATGGAATAATCGCCACCGGCACGGTGCAAAAATAGAGCACCACCGGCTTGGCGACCACTTTGTCTTTCACTATCAGTTTCATCCGCTTGCTGTGGAAATGGTAATGCGGAGTATCCAAATCGCAGGTGGTGAAGTCTCCTTCGCCCACATTCATAACCTTATCGCCGACCCGCTTCATTTCCTCCCCGAAATAGCGGCCGTCCATATATTCGGTCTCACCCTGAATTACGAACCCCTTCTTCGACTTCAAGTCGTAGATCATATCAGCGCCTAAAAGCTCATCACCAGCCTGCTTGAATCTTGGGAAACCCACTAAAGTGACGCTGTCAATCAATGTGTAGACGGTCGAATCGGATATTAGAAAAACGGTCGAATCATAATTAACATGGTTCACCGTATCGAAGAAAGTTGCCTGCAGGGTATCGTATTCGAACACTACGCTGTCGCGCCAGGTGGTGTCCGGTATCGGTTCGGCGGTCAACATATTATTATCCCAATCGACGGTGATTCTTCCCGCCGCCAAGGTCATATCTTTATGCACAACTTTAGCGTGCCCTTCGAGTATGGTGATTCGGCTGTTGACTCCAAAGTATATCGAATCGGCGAAATAATTGATGATTGTGTCTATCTCGGCGCTCTTTTTTCGCTCTGCTAATGTGTCTTCCTGAATGGGAATTAACAGACTATCTCCCTCCACTGGGAAGCTTATTGTCTCGACAGAATCCAATGCTTGAGGAGTTTGTTGAAGGAGGGAATCCTCCTGCGCCGCGCAATATTCCAGCGTGAAAGCGAAGCCATAATTCCAGAAACCCATTATCGCGCTTATAACAATTCCCGTCAGCGCTAATCGTCGAGAATCACATATATATAATCTTGCGAATCGACACATAAAAAGTTGTGAACTCTGTATATCCTTGTGTTCTTTGCGAGACTTTATGGTGAAACAATTCAAGTTAAATATACGAAATTTATTTTAGTCTTACAAAAAAGGAGTTTGCTCTACAGCATAATTGTTGTTTAGACTATAGAATTATTGCATCTTTTAAGGTAAATTCTTATCTTATATTTGAGTGACACCCGCTTTTGATGTTCTATAATTTCAACAGATAGAAATAATCCTCCTATATTAAAGTGATAAACTGACACCAGTTTACTATGCTCAAATATGAACATAAAGTGATAAAATCGTATTTTAAGAGCTTTGAGAAGCTGGAGGCGGATTTAGCATACTATGCTGAAGAAGGATGGGAAGTCGCAGGAGTCGGACAAAGTTTGGGAAATATGATTATCATTCTGAAGCGCCCAGCCCAAAACAGACCGAAACCTCCGCCTAAAAGAGAAAATCGGGTTTGAGGCGGGTTGTATTGAGATAATGGAGAAGGATATTATTATCGACAGATTTCCAGTCGGCGGAAGAATTGATTCGGCAATAATCAAATGCAAACGACATTTCCGCCCATCCCTAACCTCATAACTCCAACCTTAAGATAGAACAACTTCATTGAAAATACTGAGAACGGTTATAATCGTTGCGGCGCTTTACGCCGCACAAATCACTTTAGTGGACCTTATCGCCATTCGCGGTCATCGACCGGATTTAATACTGATATATATATTTTTTCATCTGCCGGGTTTGGGCGGCTGCAAACCGGTGTTGGCGGGTTTTGGTTTGGGCTTGATCCAGGACCTGATAGGGGGGGGGGTCTTAGGAGTCAATGCGCTGGCGAAGAGTCTATCGGGTTTTCTTATGGGCAAGTTATTCCCGGAGAAGCCGCCTGAAGCCAAATGGATTTTCTGGGTAGGAGCGGCGATTTGCATATTATTACATGATATCACATACCATTATATTAGCGGTCAAAGCGAATACCAGGGTTTCCTCAACTTCATCATCAGGCGGGCGCTCCCCACTTCAGCATATAATATGATAATTCTATTTCTGTTAAGCTTACTGCCCGCAAAGCGGAGGATGAAAGGTTAGAATGGAATTCCGCATCAAGATATTGAGAATCTTGGCAATAGTCCTTTTGGGGGGGATTTTAATCCGGCTTGGCTACCTTCAGCTTTACCAAGGGGAGCGGTATTTAAGGCAATCGGAGGATAACCGGCTGCGCGTGGTCGACACTAATCCGGTACGGGGATTGATATATGATCGCAGAGGTCGGATTATTGTGGAAAATACTCCCAGTTATTCTATAGTCAGCGCACCGGTCAGCATATTAAACAACCCTCAAACGCTGGCTTTGATGCGAGAGATTTTCAACGAGGGGGAGGATAATGACTGGGAAACTACAGCCCGAAAGTATATCGACAGCCGCCCCGAAATCAAGTTGAAACGGGATATTGAATTCGCCAGTTTAGCGGCGGTCGAAGCCAATGGATATTTCTTGCCTGGAATCAGCGTCAAGGTCGAATCCAAGCGGCTTTACCCTTATCGAACCGCTGTCCACATAATCGGTTATTTGGGTGAGATCAGTTCAAGCGAGCTTTTCCAATATAAGGGATTCACAGCCGGGGATATTGTCGGCAAGAAGGGGATAGAGAAGAGCTACAATACCCAATTATTCGGCCGGAGGGGGTGTTATGTAGTCGAAGTGAACGCATCCGGTCAGGCAATTAGGAGGATTCAGGGTAGAGACAACATCCCGTCTGTATACGGCAGTAATATACATTTAACCATCGACCTTGAACTTCAGATGCTTGCCGAGGAATTATTAGCCGGGAAACAGGGTGCGCTGGTGGCGATCGATCCCAATAACGGAGATATTTTAGCGATGGCTTCGGCGCCGGATTATGACCCGGTGGTTTTTTCCGGTGTTATCAGCCGGGAAGATTGGGAGAGTTTAATTAATCATCCGGGCAAGCCTTTGCTGAACAGGTGCATTCAGGGGACATACCCGCCCGGTTCTACCATCAAGATGGCGATATTAACCGCAGCTTTGGAAGAAGGGTTGACGACGCCGGAGCGAAGGGTATTCTGCCCCGGTCATATGCAGTTGGGCAAAAGGGCTTTCGGCTGTTGGAAAGAAGGGGGCCATGGGCAGGTTAATTCGTTGATGTCGATAGAGCAGTCTTGCGATGTCTACTTCTATCAACTCGGCTTAGAATTGGGAATAAATAAAATGGCTGAATATCTGAGTAATTTTGGCTTTGGAGTCAATTCGGCTGTCGATATAGAGAACGAATCGGCGGGGTTAGTCCCCGATTCATCCTATATGAATCGGCGATATGGAGAGGGTAAATGGACCAAGGGCCACTTATTGAATATCGCCATTGGTCAGGGAGAATTATTAGTCACGCCATTGCAGCTGGCGGTATATTGCGCCGCATTGGCAAATGGAGGTAAAATTGTAGTTCCACACCTCCTGAAAGGAATACTATACCATAATCCGGATAAATGGAAGGGATATAAGCCGTCTTTTCACAAGATTGAGGGTGTTTCCGCTCGAACATTAGATATATTGCGGCAGGGGATGTTGAATGTAGTGGCGGCGGAGCATGGAACCGCCAGCTGGCTTAAGAATCCCAATTTGGCGGTGGCGGGAAAAACTGGAACCGCTCAAAATCCCCACGGAGAAGACCACGCCTTGTTCATCGGTTTTGCGCCGTATGAAAATCCGGTCATAGCGGTATGCGCTGTAGTCGAACATGGTGAACACGGTTCCACAACTGCGGCGCCGATGGTGATGAAAATAATCAAACGATATTTGCAGTATGAAATCCCGGGGGAACGATCGATATCAAATAAAACTGTAGGTTAGATTGGGATATGATGACCGTTAAAACGGCGAATTGGCAAAACGGTGAATTGTAGTGATGAAATCTGAGCTTTTAAAATCGATAGACATTGCCCAGATTGTGGCGGTGTTTTTATTAGTCTGCATCGGATTAGTCACCATTTACAGCGCGACATATGAGTCTGCAGGGGAGACTTCGCAGCTTTACCGGAAGCAATTGATGGTGGCTTTGGTTAGTCTGGTCGTTTTCGCCTGCGCGGCGGCGATTCCTCCTCGGGTATATTTTGTGCTTTCTTATGTGATATACGCATTTGCGTTGTTCGGGTTAATCGCGGTATTGGTGTTTGATCGGAGTTCTGAATCGGCGAGGTGGATAAGAATAGGTTCTTTGAACTATCAGCCTTCGGAAGTGGCAAAATTAGCGATGATTTTGGCATTGGCTCGGTTTCTAACTGACAAGAAGAAAGTTGTTGACAAATTCACCATCCTCTTGCGGTCTTTATTAATCGTTGTCTTCCCGGTCTTGCTGGTATTAGTTGAGCCGGATTTGGGCACCGCATCTGTTTATTTTTTAATTGCAATTCCAATATTGATATTGGGCGGCGTCAACCTGCTTTATTTGCTGATGGTGGTGATGCCTGTCATTATATTAGTCTGTTCTTTTTCTATATACATACTAATATTGGCATTATTACTGTTTTTCTTAGCTCTTTTGAAGCTCAAGCTGAAGCCGATAGTTATCATCTTGGTTCTTATTGGGGGTACGGCAATTGGGTTTTCCGGTCCGAAATTTTGGAACAGCCTGCACCCTTACCAACAGCAGCGAATCAAGACCTTCCTCAATCCCGAAGCTGACCCTCATGGAGCCGGCTATCAAATCATTCAATCGAAAGTGGCGGTGGGTTCCGGGGGATTATGGGGTAAGGGGCATCTTAAGGGAACGCAGGGTCATTTGAAGTTTCTCCCTGCGAGGCACACCGATTTCATTTTTTCCGTATTTTGTGAGGAATTCGGCTTTGCGGGAGCGGTTTTGGTACTGCTGGCTTTTTTCACATTGGTGTATCGGGGTATGAAGAACGCTTTCAGATGCCGCAACTTATTTAATGCGTTAGTTCTCATCGGCTGCTGCTGGCATTTCATCTTTCACGCCATTATCAATATCGGTATGACGGTGGGATTGTTTCCGGTGACCGGTCTACCGCTTCCGTTTATTAGTTATGGGGGTTCCGCTTTAATCGTAAATATGACTATTGCCGGGATTATGGTTAGCATTGGGATGAGGAGGTGGGAGTATTAGGCGCTTATTAAGCTGACATCGATAAAAAAATGCCGATATAAATAATATAAACGCGGTGTGAAAGTGTGAAAGTATGAAAGTATGAAAGTGTGAAAGTGTGAAAGTATGAAAGAAAAAGCATTCGCAGTAATCATAAAAGAACTAATGGCTAATGACAGAATCAGCTGCCCCGCAGGAACCTCCTCTTCCGGGCGCAGTCTCGGACGAGGCGTAGATACTTATTAAGCTGACATCGATAAAAAATTGTCGATATGACTATTTTATAATACTGAATACTGAATACTGAA
>JABMRZ010000201.1 GCA_013202315.1 Candidatus Tariuqbacter arcticus
AAGTATCAGTGGTTAATATTAATTATTTGTTAGGTAGTGACTTAGATTAACTGGAAATTATGGATATGATGGATATGTGATTGAGTCTATTTCCATAATTTCCAATCATTTCCAGTGAATTTTTATCTTCTGTACTTCCGAAAGCTAAAGTGTTACAATTATTCTTTCACACTTTCACTCTTTCTAACTTTCACACTTTAAATGCACTACAACTAAAGGAGAAGCACCATGAAAAAATTCACCCTAATCTTGTTAGCCGCGCTGTTGTTCGCATCGATGGCGGTCGCCGCCGACTATGTCGCTCTGAACAGCGCCGATGAACCCTTCACCGCTCAAGCGCTGGAATCGGACGGCAACCGCACCCTGATGAAATACAGCGTGAACGGCTACGCCGCCGATGAAATTATGATTGACGGCGAAACTTACACCCTCCTCCAAAAGCTCCGCAAGGAGAGTATAATCGAAGAGAAGGGTTACCCCCGCCTGCCGCGGATTAACCGCTCCATCATCATCCCCGATAACGGCATTATGGGCTATAATGTCATCTCATCGGAGTATATCGAAATCACCGATATCGACATCGCCCCTTCCAAAGGGCACATCCTGCGAACCATCGATCCGGCTACCGTGCCCTACACTTTTGGAAAAGTCTACCAAAAGGACGCCTTCTTTCCCGCCGAATTGGTCAATCTGCGCCAGCCTTATGTTATGCGCGATGTCCGGGGTCTGGTAGTCGAACTGAACTGCTTCCAGTATAATCCGGTAACCCGCACCCTCCGAATCTATACCGATGTCACCGTGGAAGTGAAACGGATTGCGCCGGGCGGAGAAAATGTTTTGACGCGCAGCCAGCCTTTAACTAAAATGATGCCGCAATTCTCAAAAACCTATCAACGGCATTTCATCAACTACGACCCCTTAGATTATCCC
The DNA here is from genome assembly GCA_013202315.1 of Candidatus Tariuqbacter arcticus. Classification (GTDB taxonomy): domain Bacteria; phylum Electryoneota; class Tariuqbacteria; order Tariuqbacterales; family Tariuqbacteraceae; genus Tariuqbacter; species Tariuqbacter arcticus. The sequence continues at coordinate 931 of JABMRZ010000201.1, forward strand.
ATCCAGCTGGAAGAAGGCGATTTGCTCATCATCTGCTACGATGATTTCCTGGATCTATTGGACCCCCTGGTGGAGTGGAAGAACCAAAGGGGCATTCCCACCACCTTAGTTGCGATTTCGGAAATTGGTGCTAACACCACCGCAATTTACAATTACATTCGTGATATGTATCTCACCGCAAATCTGGGCTATGTGTTGATTGTGGGCGACCATCAACAGGTTCCGACCTATTCCAGCGGTTCCGACCCAAAATACGGCATGCTGGTGGGCAGCGACGCTTATACTGAAGTATTCGTCGGTCGATTTTCGGCTGAGACCCGCGCCCAGGCTCAGACTCAAGTCGATCGTACCCTTGACTACGAAATATTCCCCCAGGAGGGAGCTGTTTGGTATCACAAAGGACTGGGCATCGCTTCCAATCAAGGTCCCGGACATCACGGCGAATACGACGACGAGCATATCACCTTGATCGCCAATAAACTCATAAGGTATACCTACACTCAAGTGGACAGCGTCTACGACAATTGGGGAACGCAGAACATGATATACAATTCCCTGAACGAAGGACGCGGCATCATCAATTATTGCGGACATGGTTCCACCACCTCCTGGGGCACCACCGGATTCAACAACGGTGATGTCGACGACCTGGTCAACAGTAACATGTTGCCCTTCATAATCACCGTCGCCTGCGTCAACGGTAGCTTCACCGGCACCACCTGTTTCGCCGAAGCCTGGCTCAGGGCTACTAACAACGCTACCGGCGAACCTACCGGCGCCATTGGTATGTACGCCTCCAAGATCAGCCAGTCCTGGAACCCTCCGATGGACGCTCAGGATGAGGCGGTGGATTTGATGGTTGCTGATTCCATGTTCACCTACGGCGGCTACTGCTTCAACGGCGGCATGCTTATGGTCGATTTGAACGGCACCACCGGCGAAAACGAAATGCGCAATTGGACTATCTTCGGTGACCCCTCGCTTTTTCTCAGGAATGACACCCCGCAGGAATATACTGCAACCCACGATCCCGTTCTCTTCCTGGGAACTTCTACATTTGAAGTTACCGTTATGAATCCCAACGGAGCAGTCGAAGGCGCGATGGTGTGCGGTATGAACGATGAAATCTACGCCGTAGGCACCACTGACCCTTCCGGTCAGGTTACCCTCGAATTCGACCCCGGCCCGGCGCAACCCGGTGAATTCACCCTGACCGTCACCGGCTGGAACGCCATTCCCTACATCACTGAATTGGACATTATCCCCCCGTCCGGTCCCTATGTAGTATATGAAGACCACACCATCCAGGACGATCTTACCGGCAATAATAACGGTCAACTCGACTATGCTGAAACGGTCGAACTCGGTATGACCGTTGAAAATGTCGGCGTCGCCGTCGCTTCTGGTGTAACCGGAACCCTTTCCACCGATGACCCGTTGATTACCATCACCCAGAACACAGCCGACCTGGGCGACATTCCCGCCAATACTACCGCCTACATCGACCGCGCCTTTGAATTTGAAATAGTTCCCGAAGTCGAAGATGGTCATCCGGTCGTCTTCCTCCTCACCGCTGCCGACGGCATCGATGTCTGGGAATCGAACTTCACCATTATCGCCCACGCTCCCGATGTCATATTTTCTAACCTGACCATAGATGATGTGGCTGGCGGCAACGGCAACGGCGGACTCGACCCCGGCGAAACCGCTGACCTGCTGGTAACCTTCCTCAATGATGGCTCTTCCACTACGGCGGGTGTGATAGCCGATCTATCCACCACAGACCCCTATATAATCATCAATCTCGGCAGCTGGGCGATTTGGGAAGCCCTGCCTCCCGGCGGCGAAGTTGAAGGGTTGTTCAATATTACCGTCAGTCCCGATTGTCCGCAGGAACATTTGGTCGACTTCTTAATCGATGTATCCGATGGAGCGGGCTACGCTGGCCTTACCGGCTTCTCAACTGTTGTAGGCGATATCCTATATAATCCCACCGGACCCGATAACTACGGCTACATAGCATACGACATCCACGATGCGCCCCTTATGCCGACTTACGAATGGGTGGAATTATCGCCCGATTCAGGCGGTCCGGGAACGCAGATTCCCTTCACTAACGATGACCAGGTTCTGCACTATGCCCTGCCCTTCACTTTCCAGTATTATGGTCTGGAATATGACAGCATCACCATCGCAACTAACGGTTGGGTGGGGATGGGCATAATCACCGAAGAGGATTATTCCAATTCCGGTATTCCCGATTCCGATGGTCCCGCACCGATGATTGCCACATACTGGGAAGATTTGTCGCCTCAGCGCCCCAATTCCGGCGGCGTTTGGTATTGGTATGATGAAGCCAATAACCGTTACATAGTCGAATACAATAATGTGGAACAATTCGCGCCAACCGGCAACTTTGAAACCTTCCAGGCAATCCTGCTCGACCCGGCGTACTATACTACCTCCACCGGCGATGGACAAATCATCTTCCAATACAAGGAGATGTCCCTCGCTTCTCAGGAAGAAGGCACCATCGGCATCGAAAATCATAGCGAAACCGACGGCATCCAATACCTCTACGATGGGGCTTACGATATTTACGCCGCTCCGGCAGTAAGTGGAATGGCGGTTTTGTATACCACACCGATAGAAGCCCCGGAGGTTACCATCACCTTGACTCCTGCGGTTACACCTGTGGTAATCCCAGCTATCGGTGGAAGTTTCGACTATAACCTCGAAATCGCCAACACCGGAACGAGCACTATATTCTTCGACGGCTGGCTGGATGTGATGTTCCCCGACAGCACCGTATATGGTCCCCTCCTGCTTCGCGAAAATATGACCCTCAGTCCCTCAGGAGTCATAACCCGCGCTATGAACCAAAATGTCCCGGGATACATACCCGCCGGAATTTACAATTACTTCGGCAAAGTCGGAAATCACCCGGATATCATCTTCGATTCCGACAGTTTCCCCTTCGAAAAGCTCCCCGGAGACGGTTCCAATTCACCCTACGGAGAATGGACCCTGACCGGCTGGGATGAAGAACCCGCGGGAATCCTCGCCCTCACACCCGATACCTGGTTCCTCAGCCAGAACTATCCCAACCCCTTCAACCCGGAAACTAACATCAGCTTCGCAATTGCGGAAACCGGTGAAGTATCCTTGAAGGTCTACAATCTGCTCGGTGAAGTGGCAGCTGTTATAGTGGAAGGAAATCTGTCGGCGGGATATTACCAATACAAGTGGAACGCTTCCAACCTCGCATCCGGCATCTACTTCTACCGCCTGGAAGCCCAAGGCTTCACCGCGGTTAAAAAGATGATGCTGGTCAGGTAAAAAGCGATTTATAAACCTTAATTCTTATTTCGAATTTGTTTTGAATTTATACCGGTTCTTAATAATATTGACTGTAGGGGTTCAAATTTTTGAACCCCTACATTGAAAAACACCGAACATTCTTTTATTCGGTTACTTAGTTTGCTCAGCAAACACCGTCCATTCTTTATAAG
>JABMRZ010000202.1 GCA_013202315.1 Candidatus Tariuqbacter arcticus
CCCATAATCAAGTTGTTAATTCAATACTTTTGCAAGAGCCTCAAAAAATAAAGATTTCTTTAAAAAAGCTTGGTGACTGAAAGAAATGCACTAAAATGGCCTTGATAATTATAACCTCTCGGCCACAATCAACTGGGATTCCACCCATCGCTTTGTAACGGATGCGGAAAAGAGCTCCTGGAATGCAAAAGCGGAAACCACCGTGGTGACCACCGAATCCAATGGGCTGATGGGAAGCTCCATGCTGACAAAACTCAACGGCATCGAAGCCAACGCGAATGACTATACGCATCCGGCTTCACATGCATTAAGCATGATTACGGAAACGGCGACCTTGAAAGTTATGACCGACGCCGAACGCACCAAGCTTTCCGGGATTGAGGCTTCGGCGGATGTTACCGATGCGACAAATGTCGCTGCTGCCGGTGCCGCGATGGACAGCGATTTCGCCAGCAATGGCATCATGAAGCGTACCGGCGCCGGTTCTTACGGCATCGTCACCGACAATTCATCGAACTGGAACACCGCATATTCTCACACCAGCGAAACCGACAATCCACATAGCGTAACCTTGGCGCAAGCGGTCGCTTCCGGCGATACATTGTCACTCGACACAGCCATCAAATTCCGGGATGCGCAGATCAGTATCAATTCCGGCGCGGATGGGCACCTAAGTTTGAACGCGGATGTGAGTGTCGACTGCACCGCCAGCGCCACTTCCAGCACCATCGGTTTGAACATTTCCAGTAGCAGTTCCCCGATAGCCTTGTCTATCGCCGCACCGTGAATACGCTGGCAGGTGGGTCGTCCATGCTCGAGGTAATCGTGCGCGCACAAATAGTCGGGGAAGATTTGGTCTCGGTACAGATGATAGCGGGCACTCATTCTTTTTCCGCAGATTCCGCAGATTGCCATTCCCTGCAGTAGCGCCGGCCCTTCCCGCGGCGGGCTCCGGCGGGAATTCGTTCCAAAAGCCTGGGCAAATTCGAGAAGCCGCCGCTGGTTGTCCTCGTATTCCTCCCAGGAAATATAAGCCGGCATGGGCGTCCGGAATCAGGGCATGCCATTGGTTGCGAGGCCTATCGGAACGGGAATAGCCGCCTCCGGCATTTCTGATGACCTGGGATCGTCCGAAGCAGTATGCGCCGGTGTAGCGGGGATTGTGCAGCAGTTCCAATGTCCGCGAATGGGTCAGCTCACCCCAGGCGAGCTCGCCTTTTTGCAGGCCGCTGTGCAAGCGGCGGGGGAAAGGGAATCTTTGCTTTTTGAAATGCTTCACCGTGGCCGAAGCGGAGCCGGTGCGGCGGTAAGTAGCGAACAAGAGGGTGATAGTCTCCCGCACCTGCTGGTCTGGATCCAATTGGACCTGTTTCTGATCATCGTAGACGAAACCGATGGGCAGGGGGCAGGCGTATTCGCCACGACGCGCCTTGTTCAGCATTCCGCCACGAAGCCGGGCGCGCAGCAGGTGGAGCTCAGCCTCACTCATCGCCCCCTTCAGCCCCAGCAGCAGCCGGTCGTTGAAATCATTGGGATTATACAATCCGTCCTCATCAAGGATTAGCGTATTCGAGAGGGCGCAGATTTCCAGCAGGCGATGCCAGTCGGCATTGTTGCGCGCCAGGCGGGACACTTCCAGTCCCATGACTATCCCCGCCCGCCCCAGGCTGACTTCAGCCACCAGTTTTTGGAAGCCTTCACGGTCGGTAGCGGAAGCTCCGGATTGACCCTGGTCGGAGTCGATGACCTGCACCTGTTCGATTGTCCACCCCAGGGCCAGCGCTCGTTGGCGCAGGGAATATTGCCGCTGGGTGCTCTCCGTGTTTTCGATCAACTGCCGCATGGTCGACTGCCGAATATAGAGATAGGCTTCGCGTTTGAGGTGCGAAGCCGTCACCTTGGAATTAGATTCGAGCATTATTCTTTATCTCCTTGAATATTAAACACTAAGTTTACCAGCGCCGTCACCAGTTCACTGCGCGCGGTTTCGGGCAGCTGGGCGGTGCTTTGCCACCGTCCCCCTTTTTCCGGGCGGTTTTGTTCCTTGATTTCACTTGCGGGCACGCTTTCTTTCCAAGCCTGCATCCACAGCGTCATACCGCGGCTGAGAAACAGATTCATGCTTGCCGACAGAGTGCTCCCTTTTAGCGCCTGGCAACGCAGAGCCTCGTAGCGCTTGACCATTTTTGGTGAGCACAGCCTTGGGTGAAACAATTGATCTCTACAAGTTATAACTTGCTTTTTTTTTGACGGCGCGCCATCGCTCGTTCGAGGCTGCGGGGATGGAGGGAAATCCCGAAACGGTCTTTCACCCGATCCACTAATGCCGCCGCACGCAGGGAATGGTCTTGTGTCAACGCCTGTTCCACATAATCCAGGACTTCGTCCGTGAGCTTGTGGGCGCCTCGAGGGCCACGCTCTTGCGGCAACAGCCCCGCCATTCCCCATTCTTCAAAACGCTTCTTGATTTGATAAAAGGCGACGCGGGAAAAGCCGAAGGAAGCGGCGGTTTCCTTGACCGTTTTCACTTCTTTGCCCACTTGGCGCAGCATTTCGTATTTCACCTGCGGCAGATCCTGGGGATCGAAAAATTCGCTTTCCTTGAAGAGAGGCGCCTTCACCGCTTGCGGGCGAGGATTAAGTGTGCCCTGTCGGCGCAAAGCTTCCTGTTTGCCCTTGATGGATGTGTTCTTGTTCAAGATAGTCTCCTGATTGAAGTTGTGTTAAGTAATATAAATACATTTGTTATAAATGTCAACTATTATTTGTAAAATAATGGCTGATATATAACATATAATCAGGAGAATACATATCGACACATTGAAATCATCAATATTCATTATGGCATAATAAACTTTACACATTCGGCATAATTTGCTTTACACTTCCTTCCCCTCGTTGACCCCTTCCTCCGGGGAAATCGCTTTGAGCAGACGGGACAGCTCCAGCAAGTCGGTCAAGCGGAAAGGGGAACGCCCGCGGGCGACCACCACGAACGGTTCTGCCGGAATGACGCTGGTCCAGCAGGCGGGAAAGGAACATAATTTCCCCTTTTCGTCATGGTAATAGGCCCGGTCTTCGCCCCAAGTGTGGCGACAATCAACCAGAGTGAAAGTCTGTCCGCGCAAAGGGTGAAAAGGATGTGTAACCCGAAAAGTTTGTGCCTGATAGTCGAATTGAGATGCAATTGACAATGTAGATACATTCGAAATTGGCGGCCCCGGATGGTTCGCCATATCCGGCATTATACATCACTAACGATGGTAAAACTCACGGTTTACAACTGCCTGTGGAAACAACATTGGCATGCAATAGTAATTATGCTGTGGGAGAACTTTTTATCTATCACAATACAGGACAGAGCAAATATTATCTTGCCTACAAAGACGCCGATGGGCACGCATTTGCGGTTCATCTGGTGACCGGGGTAAATTAAACTTAACAAATAGAGGATTTTTCACATGAACAAAAACGAAAATGTAATCAAACAAGCGCCAGAAAAAAGGCGGGCGAAACTGAAAAACTGCAGACCAAGCTGGAGGAATTACAGGCGGTCTACAACCAAAATGAGATGGCAATTCTTGGGCTTTATAGGAACTTGGAAAACGCCAGGAAGCAGGTCGAAGACAATGAGCGCCAGATTCTAAATGCGAACTCACACCAACAGGGATTGCAGCGCGAGATTGAAGATCTAAAGAAGATGATTAACTCGCCGAAAAAGGAGGGAATTCCCACTTCATAGAATTAGTATCTTTAGGTTCAGTTAATACTGAAAAGAGGACTTCGCGAGAAGCCCTCTTTTTTTTCGATAAAAGCAAGAAATGACTTGATTTTAAATGATTTAGCTATTAGGTTACTACACAAATAAATCGATGACTTACAATTACATATTTGGAGTTTTGATATGGATTCTGCTTCAGAAGAAATTACAGAAATTACCGCAACTTTGATATCATTGCGATATTCGAGTTCAATTACCATTGCCCATTTCAAAGCGGATAATGGTGAATTCACTCTATACGGTGAAAGGAGGATGATGGGAATACTGAATGAGTATATCAATCGCCAACTCCTGCTATTTGTTAGAAGTAGTTACAATTGGAGTTGGCGACCCGCGGATGAGAACATCATTAACGATGAACTATAACTATATCAAAATCAGTAAACTGAAAGGAATTAAAATGAGTACAACAAGTCAAAAACAACCTGGTGACCTTGTCAGAATAACTGGCGGTCGCAACAAAACTGAAGAAGGTATCCTTCATGAAAAAACCAGCAAGGGCTGGAATGTTAAACTGAAGAATGGGGAGGTTGTTTTGACCTCATTCCCCTTTGTCGTAGTGCTTGCAAAGAAGGGTGAATTTGAGGACGGCGAACCCTGGAAAAGCATTCTGGCAGAGGATTTTGCGGAAGACCAAGATGAGCCAATCCCGGAAGCTGAACCGGCAATTGCCGAGGAAAACACAACCGCACAGAACACACCTGAAAGCCCGGGTACGGCGTCCGAAACAGCAGGCGATGAAATAGTCGAATCTGCGGTGGACGCGGCACAGGCGCCAGCAGGCGCCACAGAAACCGGCAGGCTTGAAGAGAACACGGAAATTCCGGAAAATATTGCGAAGATGACTACGCTTCAACTTCGCGAACTTGCCAAGCAGAAGGGCGTGGCGATTGCCAGGACTAAGGCGGATTTCCTCCGAATCATCAAGGAAAAGAAGCCGGATGAGAATTTGGAGAGGCTGAAGGGGAAACTGCTTTTTGACCGGGTGAGTGAGCTTCACATCTCAAGGTTGAGGTCTAAGGAGGATTTGCAAAAGCTGCTGTCAAAGTAACACCGTCATAATATCCGAAGAAACGCCATCTGGAAGGGTGGCGTTTTTCTTACTCAGATTATTGAATTTTATTGTATAGTATAAATATTACCTAATTCCTGCAAATGGATTTTAATGTTTGTTTTCGTTGTTGTGATTTATATAAATTTCACATATTTTCTATCGATTGTTCTTGAAAACTGAAAGAAGCCTATAGATTCATGTTTTCAGGCATTTATCACTGTTTTCAGGGCGAACTCGCTCTACCCCCTGATTCAAGGAATATTTCTTACCCTTAGAAGGGCTGCTCCGAAAGTTGTTTGTTGCCAATGGACACCCATAATTCTTCCCAGGGATTGTCGGAACCGATATCCAGGAACCATTGTCTTCCGGTGTGGATCACATGTCCGGCGGTTTTAATCAGCCAGCTGCGGACGGTTTCAACTTCCTGTCCCTGCATTTCAGGAGGAAGGAAACGCATTTTGAACCAGACCATGAGATTGTAAGCCAGCATCGCCAGCTGGAAGATCAGGTCGTTGGTCCAGAACCTTTGGGTCAGCATCCCGCACCATCCGACCTGGTTCTTGCCCACATCGATCAGGTTTTCGCAGGTGGTGCGCTGGTTGTAAAAGCCTTCCAGCTTATTGGGCGAAAGGGATAAATTGGGTAGACACAGGACGTCTGCAACTACCAAAGCGCCGTCATTCCCGCTTGTCGGGAATCTAACGGTACGCGCTCTACTTCACCAACAAAATCTTCCTCACCCCCCTGAATTCCCCCGCCTCCAGCCTCACAAAATACACCCCGCTCGTAATACCTTCTGCATCCCAAATAACCTCATACTTTCCCGATGACAAATGACCATTGACCAATGACTGCACTTTCCGCCCCATCACATCATATACCACCAATTCCACATAGCTTGCAGCTTGCAGCTTGTAGCTGATAACTGTGCTTTGGTTGAAAGGATTGGGGAAGGGGGGGAGTAGTTCGAAGGTCACCGGCTTATACGATTCCGGTATTTTTTCCACAGAAACATAATCCGAGCAGTCGAAGATATAAAGGTCATTATTTGTACCGAAAAATACAAGAGTATCAATTATTGTCACTCCCCTTCCAGTGCTTGTAGTATTGTAGCTGCCGATTTCTATTGGATTCGCAGGATTTGATAAATCGTATATCTTAAATGTACTATTATAATAACAAGCCAAATAACAGTAATCACCATCCACTTCCACATCCTCAATCTTTATTCCATCCAATATATAAGCTTCCTCATACGGATTGGCAGGGTCTTCAAGGTTGATGATGCTAAGTCCACCCGGGAATAAATCGCTGACATAAGCATAACTACCTTCCACTGCAAGACTGAAGTGGTCTATTGAAATCTGACAACTGCCAACCAAATTAAAATGTGACGGATTGGAAATATCTATAATATATATTGAATCCTGTATGGCTAAAACAGCATAATCACCCATCAACTTCAGACCCCAATAAGAACTGCCGGTCTGAAGCGTTACCGAGTTCACCTCAAAAATACTATCGGGATTTGAAACATCAAGCATAACCAATGAATTGTCACCGGTGGTGATAGCGTAATTATCTTTCAATTCAACAAAATCATAGTCAATGCCGGGATAATAATACGATACGACTTCAGTGAGATTATAGGGATCGGAAATATCGATGATTCTCAGTCCGGCTTCACTACAGGCAAGATAAATCAAATCTCCGTTCATCGCAAAATCCATTGCATTACCCGGTGAATAATAGAACTCCACCTCAACAGGTGAATAGATGTTACTCACATCCAATACTTGAATACCGGCTACATTATTTAAAACAAAAGCGAAATCGTCTTTGAGAATCGTCTCTTTAGGATTAAGACGCTGATATCTGCCCATCTCCTGCGGTTCCTCCGGGTCGGAAATTTCATAAATTTTGAAGCCTGTGTAACCTGATTTTGAATAAAGATAATTATCATAAAAGTAGAGATAACCGTATCCTTCACCGAAGTTACCGGCAATCACGGGATTGGCGGGATCGGAAATATCCAAAATCAACATTCCATTTTCATACAAACTTTGCCCGATAGTACCGAGGGCTACATAAAGATAATCACCGTAAGCTCTGATATGATCGCAAATCTCATCCTCGCCAAGATAAAAGCTGCCAACCTCTATGGGATCAAATGGATCCGAAACATCGATCACTAACAAAGAATCCTGCATATAAGTTTCGATTACCGCGTAATCGCCGCTCACATCGATGAAGTAAACATCATCAGCCGGGAAAACTCCCAATAGCGCCGGATTTGCAGGATCACTGATATCATAGATAAACATGCCGGTATAGCCGGTGATATAAGCGAGATCGTTATAGACGACGGTGCTGTTAAACCAAAATTCGAGCGGTATGATGGAACCGACTATTTCGGGATTCTGCGGATCGCTGACATCCACTATTTCGACAGAGAAGTCGCAAGTCAGATAAACGTATCCATCATAGTAAAAAGTCTCATCTATCAATGAGTCGGTCTGACAGTATCCGATTATCCTTGGATACGCCGGATTGGAGACATCTACAACAGACATGGTCCCCCAAAGACTGCTTAAATATACAATATCCCCGTTTAGCGCTAATCCACCATGCAGCTGTCCGGTGTTTTCCAATAAACCGACCGGGTAGGGATTGAATTTATCGGATATATCGAGGATCAGCATCCCGGTGGTTCCAACAGTAACTATAAAGGCATTTTGGTCGTTGCCGGCAACTTCTCTGAATCCTGTATAATACCCGTCAACTGTGGCTATGAGTTCGATGTTCTGCCCGAAGGCGGCGGTGATCGACAGCAGTGCGATGATTATGGTAATTATAAGCTTTTTCATTGGTGCTCCGTGATTTGGGTTAAATACTATTATGAAAAATTCTATTTTCAGATAAATTAAACTTTTTGCTATTTCTGAACCTCTTAGTTTTCAATATAGTAAAATAAGTTCCGTCTGTCAAATATCCGGCATCGAAAAAATAATACCGGTTACCTAGGGACAACTCATGAGTTGTCCTAACAAAGAAATTATCGTGCTGTTTGGGCTCGGAAACCGCGCCCCTACCGATTTTGGTTTTGTAAGGGCGGGTTTGAAACCCATAAGCGCTTTAATAAGGAATAATTGTATATATCTTATAATCTCCCAGTTTGCAGTTTTCGTTGTCTTGTATTTTCCATTAAATACTGTTTAATTCTGGACCAGTGTTCTATACATTGAGTTATCGGTAAATTAGGGATTATTCCTTGTTTTACAACCATATACCAAAACTCATACTCGCGCCAAGGACTTCTAACGCCAGCTGATAGTGGATGGACGGAACATATCGTTAACGATTCTTATGATGGAGCTCAAGGCGTTCACGCCACTGATGTTGACGGTGATGGAGATATTGACATATTGGGTGCTGCATATATTGCTGACGACATCACCTGGTGGGAAAATAATGGCAGCGAAACTTTCACTCCACACACTATTGATGAAAATTTCAATGGAGCGATTTCAGTTCGTGGGTTCGACATTGACGGTGATGGTGATATGGATGTATTGGCTTGTGGTTGGGATGGGAATGAAGTCGCCTGGTGGGAAAACAACGGAAGTGAAACCTTTACCAAACGCTCCATAGATAACGCGGTGAGCAATCCTTACTGTATCCATGCGGCGGATATTGATAATGACGGTGATCTGGATGTGATGGCAGCGGTGGATACCGGTGGTGATATTATCTGGTGGGCAAATGACGGCTCGCCTGCCGACGGCGGATGGGTTGAGAACAGTGTTGACAATTCCTTTGTCAGGGCAACCGGTATATATGCTGCCGATATGGACATAGATGGTGATCTGGATATCCTGGGGGCAGCTTACACCGATGATGATATAACTTGGTGGGAGAACAACAATTCCCTCGGCACCAATTGGACAGAACATACAATTGATGCTGATTTTGATGCGGCAATATCGGTTTATGCAGTTGACATTGATGAAGACGGAGATATGGATGTGCTCGGTGCGGCTAATGGAGCGGATGATATTACCTTGTGGCGGAATAACATGAACCCTTATGTTGGTGAACAGCGTATCCAGCATTCAATACCGCGGAACCGCTGGTCGATTGCGGGAATACCGGTCAATGTTGCGGACGGCAGTCCGGGGACGCTGTTCCAGGATGATTTCGGCGGCAGCGCGCCAAACGGCGACAATTGGAGAATTAGTCGGTGGGATACGGAAAACGAAGGCTATATTCGCTATGAGGAAGAGAATTCAATCGGCGTTCCGGCGGGGAATCCGCCAGCGTTCACGCCGGGGTTGGGCTTCTGGGTGAGCCAAAATGCGGTGGACAATGCGGTTATGGATATTACTTCCGCTCAACATACAGGGGTGGTGGACCAAAGTACTCGTTTTCAGGTGCAGTTGGAAGCTCCCGGCGCGGGTTATCGCGGCTACAACCTATTCGCCAATCCCTTCGATTATATTTATGACTGGCGGCAGACCTGGGTTTACAATGCTACCGACGATTTGTATAAGACAATCTTCGAGGCGGCGGCGGCGAATTGGATCAGCGGCTATGGCTACGCTTACAACGGCTGGGATCGACAATACAGAAATATCAATTTCCGGGGGGATTCGACTGCCAATTATACTCTGAACGCTTGGGAGGGAATTTGGATTGAACAGCTTGTTGAAAGCAAGACTTTGTATGTGGAGTTCGTCCCCGCTTGTATGTTGGACAGCGAACCTCCTGAAGTTCCGGAAGAATACCGGGGAACGGAGGATGCCGGGGGTTGGCAATTTGCGCTTCAGGTTGCTTCGGCTGACGGGGAATACTACGATGAATGCAATATCATCGGCATCGACCCAATGTCGGCGGACGATTATGATTTATTCGATGCGATGGAGTTCACTCCCAACGCTGGCGAATTCGTCCAACTCTATTTCGAGCATCAGGACTGGCCGATGGAGGCTTACAAATTCACCTACGATTTCCGGTCGATGGAATTCAACGGGGGAGTGAAGGAGTGGGATTTCACGGTTAGGGGCTGGAATTTAGAAGGTGAGGATTTCGTCTTAAGCTGGGGGAATCTTGACGGTATTCCCAAGCGTTACAATTTCACGCTGGAAAAGACGGATGTTAATGCACAGCCGGTCGATATGCGGGAAGCCTCTCAATACAGTTTCACCGGCGGCAGTGAAGCGAACGACAAGCACTATTTCAGCTTGACTGTGACCGACGGCGGGGCGCCGTTGGCGCCGGCGCTTGATAATATCAAATTCGGACTGAAATCGGCTTATCCCAATCCTTCCAATGACCAGATGCGTATTACTTTCGGGCTTCCAGAAATGGGGAAGGTTGAATTGAAGGTATTCAATGTGCTGGGGCGTGAAGGGCGGTACTCAAGGATGGATTTATGTCCGCCGGCGAGCATTCGGTGTTATGGAAGTCTGAAGGGATGCAGGCGTCGGGGATATATTTTGTGCAGTTGAAGAGTGGAGGGGAGGTCAGCGTCAAGAAAGTAATGATGCTGCGGTGATAATCGTATTAAAATCAAAGACTTCATTCAAACAGGAACAGAAAATGAAAAGTCGAAAAATATTACCAACCCCAAATCAGCCGGAAGACAGGATGGAATACGAGAAACCCGAACTAGAAGAAATCGAGTTACTGGATGAAACGGCGAAGGGTTATTCACCAGAACCCGATCCTCCGGATTCTGGCGGAGATGATGATAAGGAAAGCAAATCTTTTGATTGGCTCTAGAAATTATTGATGATATCAATGGTTGATCTTAGCAGACTGGAAGTAAACCCAAATGTGGTCTTCCGGGAGGATTTCGATGATATTAATGTGCTGTTCAATCCTGAGACCGGTAAATCATATAGCCTGAATCGTGTAGGTATCGTTATATGGAAAGCGCTTCAGAATAAACATTCGAAGGATGATATTTTAGCTGAAATCGATAGTAGGTGCAAGAATGTTCCTGATGATATTGAAGACCATTTAAACGAATTCGTCGCCGCTTTACTTGAGAATGGTTTGGTGGGATATGTCGTTTAAATGTGGATATCGATTGCAATTCGCCAATGGAAAGGGCGGGCGGATTTGTTCCACCGAAGGGGCAAGAGATTGGACAGACAGGTTCGCGGGAATTATGGAATTGAAACCGTGTGATTCCAATGACTTGCCTTTTTATTTATTTTACCGAAATGATTCCCGGATTAGTGAAACCCCAACCGAATTCATAAAAGATACTCTGGGCGGTAAAGGATTAACAGAAATAAAGTGGCAGCCTCGAAGAATAGGTCCGATATCGATATTTTCCAACAATCAAACATCGGATTTAGTCTGTGAGATTGGGAGCGATGCTTCTTTCGAAGACAGCATTTACTCAATGTGGTATTCGCTTTATCCGTTTTATCGTCATATATTGAGTTTCGGCGGCGTCCCCTTTCATGCCGGTTTGGTGGAGTGGAACGGTCGGGGAATACTGTTCACCGCGCCTGGAGGCACAGGCAAATCGACTACTATCAGTCGACTCCCCCCGGATTGGAGTATGCATTGTGACGATGAAGTCTTGATTATCAGAGATATACAAAACCGGTATGTCGCCCATCCTTTTCCCACCTGGAGTAATTTCTTCCTAAACCAACAGCCGAAATCCTGGATAGTTGAAAGCAGCCTTCCAATTTCGGCTGTTTTCTTTTTGATACAGGCTGAAACTGACGACATCAAGCCAATAGGTTCAGGAACTGCAACTGTTCTGATTAACCAAGCCGGCAGGCAGATATTACGGCGAGCTTGGAATCTTGAAATATCAGTTGAACAATTGGAATTAAGAAGAAAGCTCTTCGAGCTCTCCTGTGAACTGGCAAAAACGGTGCCGTGTTACATGTTGAATATATCGTTGACCGGAAATTTTTGGTAAGACATTGAAACTGTATTGGCTGGCGATTTAGTATGCTGCTGATATTATTAAGGAAAGAATAATCAATGAATCGCTCACTGATTTATACCGGTTCGAGCATGCATCCTACCTTGAAAAATCTTGACAAGCTCCAATGCGAAGCTTGCCGGGCAGCTGAAATTTGCCCTGGTGACATAATTGTTTTCACACAGCCGGGAAATGAACAAAAAATCGTTCATCGCGTTATTGCCAAAAGACCAGGAAGATTGGTAACATGCGGCGACAATCGCTATGTACCTGATAAAGAAATAGTAACGGATAATGAAATAATCGGTAAAGTGGTCTTCGCCAGAAGGGAAACGAAGAGGATTCCTATTATAAATGGCTTGCTTGGATTGGCAGTAGTTTATATCATTCGCGCAAGGAAGAAACTTGCTAATGCGTTGATTAATCAGTTACTACGACCAGTTTATTATCTTTTATGCGATTTTAAAGCAATAAAAAGACTGATACACCGAAAAATATCTTACCGCATTCTGGCGGTAAAGAGTGGTAAAGGGATGGAGCTTCAACTCCATATTAAAAATAAGAAAATCGGTCGTTTGCGATGCGGCTCAACCGAATGGAAGATAAAACCGCCCTTCAAATTACTTTTAGACGAATCATCGCTGCCTAATTTCAATGACTTTTCAATGAAACTATGAAGCAGAGTAACTATATCAAATGGATTCTTGCGGTAATCGCTGAGCATGAAAGATTGAAGATTGAAGGAGATATGCAGCGGTTCACCAATGTTGATTGGGTAGAAATTGTTGAAATCGCTTTCCGGCAGGGGGTATCTTCTATACTATACTATCAACTTAAACAGTTTGAACTTCACAGTAATGTCCCTTCATCTGCTTTGGATGAACTGCGCAGACAATTCCGAGACACTTTAACTAAAAACATTCGCCGTTTTCACGCTCTGAGGGGAGTGCTGTCATGTTTTCAAGAAGCAGGGATTCCGGTACTGATTCTCAAAGGCGCATTTCTGGCGGAACAAGTATATGATAATATCGGCTTGAGGCCGATGACCGATATTGACCTGATGATTCATCGCAGCGACGCTAATAAAATCAGCAAAGTTCTTAAAGATTGGATTACATTCTCGGTGATGCAAATGCAGAAGAACTGCGAAAACCCAATGGAAACGAAATCGTATTCTACCACCCGGATAGGCTGGCGGCTATCGACTTGCATTTCAGCATTGATGATAAAGCATTTTCACCGTTTCAAGTTGATTTGGAAGGTTTATGGCAGCGTTCTCAGCCTGTCATAATCGCTGGTATAAATACACACACCTTATCTTTGGAAGACCATTTCGTTCATCTTTGTTACCATACAGCTTATCGGCATGTATTTTGTGGACTTAGGCAATTGGTTGATATTTATTCTCTTTTATCTGCTTATCGTGAACGGATGGATTGGAATAGTGTTTATAAAATAGCTTATGAATGGCGGATGCAGCGAAATGTGATGTTGATGTTGGATATTCCGGATCGTTTGAATATGATACAAATGCCAGCGTTTATATTAGAATCGCTGCCCAACGACCGCTTTCGACCTCGCGCCGCTTCCTGGGCAGTTGAACAGGTTCTCGCTGAAAGGGGCAGTTACTTTCTAAAATTCAAGGCATTGTCAAGTTTATTTATAATCCCGAATTGGAAAGTAAAAATTCGTTATCTGTGGCGGGGAATAACTTTCGTACCGAAGCGAGCTGAAGAAGATTTATCAAATTGTCGTCCTGCATATTATTCGAAAATTCCCCCTTTATCGCGATTGTATTTCCTGGGAAAAAAATATATCGGATTATTCCGGCTGACTTTCAGAAACGCAAATGGGGCGAGACTTTTCCTTCGCACTCAGCGTTGGCTGGCGAAATAGTCGTGTTCTTCATTGCAAATTGGATATGTTCTCTAATTATAGGTGAAAGGCATCTACACTGGCTGGCGGAGGTTATCGTGGATGATTATTAAAGCGCAAGGGCGTTTTCACGAGACGGGGTTACTATGGGAATCGTGTATTTAAGCTGTATTCTGAAGAGTGGTTTAAAGAAAGTATAAAAATTCCGATTTTCTAAAAATGTACCGCATAGGTACCACATTTTGGGCTCACTCCCGCTCACTCCCGCTCACTCCTGCTCACATATTTATTTCGTCCAACCGAGTAAATAAACAAAAGCTTGCACTGTATAATATTGTATTTTATCATGTTACGATAATGTACTCAGTACGACTCTTAATCAGGAGGTTGTAGGTTCGATTCCTACTGGGTGCACAATAAAAAATAAAGACTTGCGAATTCGAATCGCAGGTCTTTTTCTTTTTAGCGGCTCAATTTGAAAATAAAGAATGAATTTTACCAATTATTATTGACATTATGATTGGATTTTCATATTATGAGGTTGATAAAGGATACAGCTTTCATTCTATTTTAGGGGGTGAATATATGAAGCGCTACACTATTACTTTTCTGTCAATGCTGATAATTTCAATTAGCGCCGCTGCTCAGCTTTCCGGTCCTTTGAGCGGGACTTTAGGACCGGGAATGTATACGGTCATCGATGATATTTCGGTTCAGGAAGGGGATTCCCTCACCATCGCACCCGGAACAGAGCTCCTTTTCGATGGACTGTACTCATTCGACATTTACGGCTATTTCTATGCAGTAGGAACAGAATCGGACAGCATTTTTTTCTTGGCTCATTACCCAAATTATCATTGGCATGGAATCGATTTCTTTTCCACATCGGACGATTCCTGTAAATTAAGTTATTGCGTAATAACCGGGAGCATAAGCAGCGGAATATTTTGCGAAAACGCTCATATTGGATTAAGTCAATGCCTTATTAAGGGCAATTCGTGTCATAATTTCGGCGGTGGATTAGCCTTCATCAATTCCTCCGCCACTATTGAGAATAGTGAAATCGTTGAAAACTCTGTAAACAACTATACCCCATACACAGGAGTAGGCGGAGGGATTTACAGTTCACAGTCGGTTCTATATATCAGCAATTGTATTATAAAACAAGATTCATCTTCCCACAGGGGGGGAGGTATATTTTGTGAAGATCGTTCCTCGCTCACCATTACAGAAAGCGTAATTTCGGACAATGCTGTTTATCAAACCAGTGGTTTCAATCAAGGCGGTGGAATTTTCATCGCCGATTCATATTTACTGCTTGATCACTGCCTCGTTAGTTTCAATACCGTAGGAGGTCAAACAGCGCAGGGCGGCGGAATTGGCTGCGACGCTAATACGGGAACATTGAAAGTATTCAACAGCACTATAACTCGAAACGCTTTGCAGGGGACAATGAACGAAGGTGGCGCCGGGATCTGCGCATTATCTGAAAATGTCATTGTTAAAAATTGTATCATAGAAGGTAATATAGGAGGTCACGGATTTGACTTTCCTACAAATTATGACACTTTAGAGGTCATACATAATAATTTTTACAACCATGTATATGGCAGTTTTAATTATCTTCCTCCGGGATTCATGATTTTATCCAATATTAACGCCAATGGTGAGCCCTGTGATTCGTTTTATAACCTGAATTTGACAAGATTTGCCTTATATGGTGAAATTGGAATGTTATAAACTATTGTTATTATAGGTTTATAACATTCCAATTTCAACATATAAGGCAAATATTGTCAAATTCAGGTTATAAAACGAATCACAGGGCTCACCATTGGCGTTAATATTGGA
>JABMRZ010000203.1 GCA_013202315.1 Candidatus Tariuqbacter arcticus
ATCATAAATCTCCGGCGTGCCGTCGTTGCGGTAATAGTGAATCAACCCATCCTCGTCCCCCAGAAACATATCGTAATCGCCGTCATTATCGATGTCGCAGAAGGCGGGGATGCACTCATCGCCCAAGTCAATATTCATGAATTCTTCTTCAATCAATGTTAAAACCATCGAATCTGGTGTACCTATATTCTCGTAGAAAGAAATTTCACCGTCATAAGTTGTATACAAACTACCGTAACCTAAAAAGAAATCTGAATCTGAATCTGAATCAATATCCACAAATACAGGATAATATTCTGTATTGAAATCTATGCCTTGGAAGTCTTCTTCCTCTAATACAAATGTATAATTTTGACTATTACCTTCGTTGCGGAAAAAGAAAAGCCTGTCATATCCTCCGAATACTAAATCGAAATCTGAATCATTATCAACATCGCAGAATGCTGGCCTACATGTTATCTGCGATGAAGGATCTGGATGGTTTAGTTCAATAAAATTGTCCGATACAAATGTAAAATACCAGCTGAATTCATCACCATCGTTTCGCACTAAGGTTTGTCGGTTCCAATCACTTCCGCAAATTAAATCATAATCATTATCTCCATCCAAATCACAAAAGGTGGGATTGATATAACTATACCCTGTCGTCCAAGGCACCTGGCATTCCACTCCATTGAACTCCACCGGGATCGTATTCCGTTCCTGAGTGAAGTCCCAGGCGAATAACAAAGTGGGAATTAGAAATACAATTAAAATCTTATCCATCTTAAACCTCACACCTTGTGGAAATGGGGCGAGGAAACCTCGCCCCTACAGTCAACCGACTATCACTTAACCAGCAACGCCTTCACTGTCTTGGCATACCCCCCCGCCGCCAGCTTGCAGAAATATATCCCCGAACTAAGCCCCGCCGCATTCCAATTGACTGTATGTTCCCCCTGCGGATAGAACCCCTCCGCCAGTCGTCCGCACAATCGCCCCTGAATGTCATAGACATTCATTTCAATCTTCATCCCCGTCTTCAAAGAGAAGACGAAATTGGTGGAAGCGTTGAATGGATTGGGGTAGTTCCCCTTCAAGGCGAAGTCGGAGGGTTGAATATCGGGAGTCTGCTTCACGCCGACCGAATCGCGAACGATATGAAAATAGAACTGTTCAATCAGCGGAGTGGTCGGAACCTCGGTCTTGTCCAGCGCCACATACCACATCGGATTTTCGGTCGACAGCCCTTCATCGAAGACATAGGAACCGGCGTCCTTGTCCTCCATATAAAAAATATGCAGGAATTCATCCACCACTTCCGCCAGCGAAGGGAAGCATTCGCTCATACAATCGCCGGCTATAGCGTTGTTGCTGTTAGTATCGGTTAGATTCATCGCTTCAGCCCAGTTATACCCTCCATCGGTGGAAACGGTGACGAATATATCTCCATTCCCCATAGAAATAGCGGAAGTATCGGGATTGGTCTCGAAATCGTGATACCCTTCGTAGACGCAGTAAAGATTACCTTCGTCGTCGATACCCATCGACGGGCGGCAACTGGTCGATTTCCAGGCGCCCGCCCCGCCGGTGGAAATATTATAGGCGCAGTTCCACCAGCCGTTGGCGACCACATTGAGAGAATCGGTGTCTTGCCGCCAGTGCCAAATGAAGGATGCTTCGGTCAAGCCGCTGATGGGGGGCGGAGTAGTGTCCCAGGGCGCTTCATACAAGCCCCGGCAGGTGAACATCGCATGCAGGACATCATCGTGGTCGAACATCAAATCGATATCCAAATATGCGCGCAGAGTGTCGCCCTGCGCCAGTATGGTATCAGGCAGGAAGCTGGCGTCTCCCTTGATGATATTGGTGATGTTCACCGGATTTTCCCAATCCCAATCTTGTCCGTCCTCTTTGATGATGCAAAAAGCGTCATTATTAATTTGCAGAGCCAGAAAGCCGGACCAGAGAGGATGATAATTATAATCTTCCAGGAATTGGTGATACCCAAGAGCGGCGCGCCTGCTGATGCGCGATGTCGCCACCGTGAAACTGGGGACATTCACCGTATCCGCGAAGATGAATTGATCATACGAACTCCCCAAATCCTCGCTCTTGGAATAGTATAATTCAGTGAAATCCCTCGGATCTCCTTCGTAGAAGGGGTATCGCCGGGAGAATACATATATATTGTCATCGATATCGACCGCCATATGCGGCCAAATCACCGTATCGCACACCGCCGGACAAGGCACTTGCGTTACTGGCCAGAACGCCCCCATTCCGGGACTATAGTCCACTCCCACCATGGTCGGATACTCGTCTATCCCCGAAAGATTGGAATGCGCCGCCACCACCGCCCTGCCATCGGACAACACATCCAAGTTGTTGAAGCCGGAGCGGGTCGCCGCCCAAGTTACATTACCCGTCCCCGGATAAGTCCAACTCCCGCTGAATATATTATAGTAGTTATAATACACATGCCTGGTCCCGGAATTGATGTTTTCCCCGCAAGTCCAGGCGAAATGAACTCCGGCGGAATCGTCCAGCGCTATCAGCTTGGTTAAAGAACCGTAGTTGGCGAAATCGTAAAAGGTCATCCCTACTAACACCGGATCGTCAGTGCCGC
Source organism: Candidatus Tariuqbacter arcticus (assembly GCA_013202315.1). Classification (GTDB taxonomy): domain Bacteria; phylum Electryoneota; class Tariuqbacteria; order Tariuqbacterales; family Tariuqbacteraceae; genus Tariuqbacter; species Tariuqbacter arcticus. Next base: position 2,609 of record JABMRZ010000203.1, read on the forward strand.
CGTGAGGTTCTATGTAGGGTATGGGAGTACCAAACTCCGAATTGTTAAGAAAATCGGCGTTCAACGGGTAAGCCGCTCGATTGATCAACTGCTTCTTATCCACTTCAGAACCGATAACTATCCCGCTGGAAAGGATAAAAAGCGCCAATACGAATAGAAGAGCTCTCTTCATAATTCCCTCACTTGTTTGTAATTAAAATAGAAATTGGTATAATTATAAACAGACGAAAAATTTTCATCAAAGGCATGATAAAGTTGGATGCGATAATTGAGGTTATAACTGAGGATTTGTAATCTTTAATTAAAATAACAAAATAAATCGAAATAGTCAAGCCTATTCTCTAAAAAATTGCCGATTCCGGCTCAAAAAACTAAATTGTTTTTGTATCAAATATCAAAAAAACCGTCCCCTTATTCAGGAGACGGTTTGAATTTACATTTACCGATGCTCACTTCAACAATAGCAGCTTACGCGCTTGTTGGAAACCATCGGCTTGCAGCCACGCTAAATAAACGCCGCTGGATAAGTCGGAACCATCGAAGGTAACATTATGCATCCCCGCGGAATAATATCCTTCAGCCAGCCTTGCCACTTCCCGTCCCTGAATATCATAGACTATGAGCTCCAAGAAACTCGCATCTCGCAGCTCGAAACTAATAATCGTTTCAGGATTGAATGGGTTGGGATAATTCTGCGAAAGTGAAAATACAGCCGGTATGTTGGCGGGCGAAGCCTCTTCTTCATCCCAGCCGGAGACAGTCCAATCGCCGAAACCGTCATTACCGCTGAAATCCACTGCTGACTTCTCGAAGTCAAAACTGGTCTCAGCCACCACATTCGAAGGATAATCGCCGATATGAACCTGATAGGTGTAAGTCCCCGATGGTGCGTTGGGGGGCACCGACTGCGTTATGGTGCGGCTGATGGCTTCACCTGGCGCTAATGTCATATCGGGACGAACCAGCATCGGCCCATACAATGTTCCGTTAGGCAGGATGACATCGTTCCAGAAGTCGAATTCGGTAGTGTTGAAGCCGTCATTCACCGCCTCCACATCACAATCGAACGAACCGCCGTTCGCCGGGATGACGATGGGCGGATTGACCGGCTCCAAAGTTATCGACAGATTGGGGAAAACTAGGATATTGAAGTTGGATACCCAAACCGAATCGCCATCCGTAGCGGTCAATTCAAAACCGATGTTATGCCAATCGGGGCAGTTGTCGGCGACCTCAATCTCGAATCCATCGGTAACGACCGCGGTCGTCCCTTCGGGGATATCGCCGTAGTTTTCGTTGTCGTCCAAAATGGTGGTATAAATATCATCGGTGGATATCGTCACCTCCACATTGGAAGCGGCGGCGACGCCAAGATTTTCCACAGTGATTGACAGCAGAACATCTTCGCCGCCGTTGACCAGACCGTTGCCGTTGCCGGATTCATCGTTGATTTCGACCGAATTGAAGACCACATAGGCTCCGGTGGCTTCAATCACATTCACTTCCTCAGAATAGCGGAAGTAATTCTGTAAGGTAACCGTAACCAGCATGGTCGAACCGGCGGTCTGGGGGATGATTTCTATGTTCAGCGGCGCTCCGGTCGCTTCGCCCATCCCTATGATTTCACCATCAACAGTTAAACCGACTATCGCGCCTGCATTGGCGGACACTGTGAATTGATCCGATCCAGCAAACAGCACACCCTGATGAGAAACGGTCAATTCCTCCGGCACCTGCGTGTATAAAGTGATGAATGCGTCGCCGTGATGGTGGAACAAGTGATAAGTAACAGTCTTGTTCTGAGGATTGTAGGGCCAGTTGGAAGCCTGGAGGTAATATTTCCCGCTGGCGTTGGCGAATGCCGGGCGAAGCGTAGTGGAACCGGTGATGTCCAGACCATAGCCGGGGTCAAATTCGGGCCACATACTATCCCACATACCCCAGACATAAGTGTCGTTCACGAAGGAATAAGATACTCCCGAAGCGGCGATTACTCCCAGCGCCCCGTGCTGCATTCGGTGAAACGCTTCTGCGAAGCACATAGTGGAATTATTGTATTGCCCGGTCAAACAGTTGATTGAAAACACGAAGGGTAGCATATCGTTATACAGCCCGCTTAAGTCGCTGATTTGATAATCGGGTTCACCCCATCCGGTAACGCTGCCGTGATCGCGATGCAGGAGCAGGAAAGCTCCACTATTGATATCGTTGTTCAGCCTGGTGGCGTTTGCGCCCCAATCCCAGAGGTATGAAGGCGTGGATGGTATATAGCCCAGCCCGCTGGGGCCGAAATAATCAACTATCATCCAAGTGTTGGTATTGGAAGACCAGGAAGTGCCGGGCGTTCCCGAATAAATGGCATATTCCCGAACCGGGTCCATTCCCAATTCATTGTGCATAAATCCCCAACACACTTCACAGCAGAGGATGAACCACCTGGAAGTCTGCCAGCCGCCGGCGGTGATTGGATGGTCATAGAAGCCGGGGTCGGTCGGAGGATTCCGCTCGTAATCCAAGAACTTGGGTATCATATTAGCGAGATGGTTCTCACCCTGAGCGGTGATGCGGGCGAGAATGATGTCCGGCATATTGTCTCCGTCGATATCCGCGTAAACATTGTCCGATACGCTGGAACCGTAGTTTGGAGCGGTGATGCCGTAAACATCGCCCGAATTCTGATAATCGGACAACAGCAATACCGCTACCGGCGCCGGATCCCAATTGTAATACGCGTCATTGATGTAGTTTTCAATCGCAAAGGAGTTGTTGCCCCCGATTTCGGACAGTGTTGTTATACCGGTAATGATTCCTTGTTTTAATCGCCACTGTTTGATGGAATCCGCCCAGGCAATGAAGGCAGGATCATCAGGGACGATTATCACATATTCCACATTGTCTTCATCGGTCAGGTTGACTCGATTGAAATCGACTTCGGGCAGCGATTCGTAATTCAAAAGGTTGCCTTTCAGAATCGGCTCCCAGTAGCGGTTGCGCAGCCGGTCTTCGCCGAAATAGCCGTTCCCCCCGGTGAAATTAACCTTCACTTTCAAATCCCGATAGACCACCAGTTCCTTGGTAACCGGATTATACTGGAAGGGGGTGACTCCTAAAATAACCACATCCACCCCGCGCATTTGGCTCGGTTCAGAAATTAGCATCGGCTTTTGGGGGTAGTAAGCGTCGCGGGAATAGATTGACTGGTCTTTCTTATAGACCGGAGGAGAGTCATCGGTTTCCAAGGGGATGGGCGGTGCGGGCGCAATTTCCAACCCCTGATAGGTCTCCGTGCGGTAATCCAGGATTTCCACTTCGGCGTGCGCGCCTTGAGGGATAGCGATAAAGCGTCCACTGCCGGGCAGGTTGGGCGCGCCGGCGTCATTGGGCAGGAAGACGCCGGGGAGGTGGACTATCTGCATCGTTTGACCGTCGATGATGATATCCTCGATGACCATCATATCGATGGAATAGGATATTTCCACTCCGAAAGCGTCCTGGTTGGTGAGGTTGAACCCCCTTTCGCTCCAACTGTCATTGAAAGTGATGACTTCACCCCAAACTGAGGAGGAAGCGATGAGAGTAGTGGCTAACAATACTCCAGCCAAGAATCCAAAGCGCCACTTTGAACGGCTGTTTGAAGTTTGAGTTGTGCTGATCATAATGCCTTCCAATTTTACTCTTTGATTAACAACAATTTAAATTAAGACAATATCATATTGTTATAGGGTCTGTTGCCGAAATAGAAAAATTCGCCTCTAATCGTGGTGTC
>JABMRZ010000204.1 GCA_013202315.1 Candidatus Tariuqbacter arcticus
ATGCTGAACTTGTTTCAGCCTCTCGGAGATCCCGAAACAAGTTCGGGATGACGACCTTGTTGTCGCTTGAACTTCAGAAAACTAAACTGTTACCATAAAAGAACCAATGATCAGTTACATATTCAATTGTCCCAAACCGTGGTAGCCGCCTCTTCCGGGCGTAATCCCGGACGAGGTGCAGGATATAATATTGAGGAATATCTGCGATGCAATACAAGGATACCATCATTAAGGTCAGCCTTTTCGGCGCTTCGGGCAGGATGGGTAAGGAAGTCGCAAATGCGCTTCAGGATGAAAGCGATTTTCAAATCCGCAATCTGATAGAGAAAAAAGACCATCCTTCTGTCGGCTCCATCTTGTTCGATGTGAAAATCAGCGGTACGCCGTTCGATCTGCCTTTGGCGGACACCGTCTTTTGCGATTTCACCGATAATGAAGCGGCGGTTAAAAATGCCGCTCTGGCGGCGGAAATGGAATGCCCCATTCTTATCAGTTCCACCGGTTTCAGCAGGGAGAAGTTGGATTACCTGCATAACTTGGGTGAAAAGATACCCGTTATGATTGCGCCGAATTTGTCGCGGGGTGTGGATTTGCTTTACCGGTTGACTGAATTATCGGCGAAAGCTGTCGGAGATGATTTCGAGGTGGAAATTATGGAAGCTCATCATAAATGGAAGATGGATGCCCCTTCAGGAACCGCCCGCGAATTAGTCAGAATCCTCGAAAAATTCGGCGCTTACCAGAAAATCCCGACCCATTCTTTGAGGATGGGCGATATTGTGGGTGAACATCGTTTGATTTTCGGCGGTGAGGGGGAGACCATTTCCATCGTCCATCGCGCTCATTCACGCCGCGCCTTCGCTAAAGGGGCGCCGGCAGCTTTGAGATTTTTAGCGAAAGCTATACCCGGTGTATATAATTTTCGACAGGCATTGGGGGATTGATGGCGCTGATTGTGCAGAAATACGGCGGGGCGGTATTATCCAATATCGCTAAAATCCGTCAAATCGCGGATCATATCGCCGATTTACACGCTTCAGGGAACCAAGTCGTGGTGGTAGTTTCGGCAATGGGATACACCACCGATGATTTGGTCAGGCTGGCGTATTCGGTCGCCCGCGAACCCGCTAAGCGGGAGATGGATATGCTCCTATCGGTGGGTGAACGGATAGCGATGTCCCTGATGGCGATGGCGATTGAAGATACCGGGAGGGCGAAGGCAATATCTTTCACCGGTTCGCAGGTGGGGATTATCACCGATACCAAGCATACCGAAGCTCGGATTGTCGAAATCCGAACCCAGCGGCTGCGGGAAGCGCTCGACGATGGGCGGGTGGTAGTGATAGCCGGTTTTCAGGGCGTTTCTTTGGATAGGGAAATCACCACTCTGGGCAGAGGGGGTTCTGACACCACCGCGGTCGCTATCGCCGCCGCGCTTGGTGCGGACAGGTGCGACTTGGTGAAGGAAGTGCCGGGCATCTTTTCCGGCGATCCCACTATCATCCCCGAGGCGATACCCATCCCTGAAATGGACTACGCGAGTGTTAAGGGTTTGAGTCTGGGCGGCGCTCGAATCCTGAACAAGTATTGCCTGGAAATCGCCCAACGCTATGGCATCGAACTTCGTGTCGGCTCGCCATATAAGACTACTTTGATAAATGAGCGGACGCAGAAGCCGTTCATCAGCGTCACACTTTCAGAAGGATTCATTCTTCTCAGGGGAAGGCATATACCTAATATTCTTACACCTGCAAACGATTTTGAAATGGCGGAAATTGACGGCGACAAAATATGCCTTTGCCGGGATTCTGCCTTGGAGGCGGTTAATACTGAAGTTGATTTCAGCGCTGTGGTCGAAGGTTTATCCAGGATGACAGCAGTCGGTGATGGTGTTCATAAGATATGCGATTTAGTCGAAGCCGATGAAGGGGTTGTTAAGGTATATTACAAATCATCGTTCTATCGGGAAACGAGGGTGTATTTTAAGTCGAAAGACCCGGTGAGAACGCTGCACAGAGTTCATAATATATTGATTATGGAAAAGGATGAAAATAGTGATGGGGGTCAATGAATATCTCACCCGTATACAGCTAAATTACTATATGAAGGCAGTTACTTCTAATTTCGCTATCAGTGTCTTCTTCATAGTAGTTATACTGGTGGGAGTTTTAATAATGACTTGTGCGGCATCAGCCGGCAGGAATCGGCCTTTATCACCGGCATCTGGGGATTCCGGCTGGGTGGAAAATGTCATAGAATATACCGGCATCCCCATATTGCGAGTGGGCTTGTTGGAAGGGTATAGGCGGGTGGATTTCCACTTGAACGGGCGCTATACTTTCGCCGATTTGAAGGGGAAACCCATATTCACCGGCTTGAGCAGCGATCTACGCTGGCGAAGTAAGGTGGAGAAATCGGACCCGGCTGAATTTGTCTATCGTGTTCTGTTGAAGACATACGGGAGTTATAAAGACGCGCTGGCTGTCGCCGACAGTTTGACGGACAGCGGTTTTCCGGCGAAGGTGATTAAAATCGGGGTGATGGTCAGAATAGACGGTTCAATCATTAACGATTCACGAAAGTATCGATTAGTTCTGGGCGATTTTCAGACGGAGGAGGAATGCGGCGCCTACCTGGAAGAATTCTTCGATGAATACAGCCCCAGGGTCGTCAGGGATGTAATCTCTCCGCCTCAGGGAAGAATCGAGTTTTATGACGCTGAATATGATTATTCGGGATCGGTGGATAAAGGCTTCAGGTTAATCCCGGAATCATCGGAATGCAGTATAATCCTGCATAAGGTGAAGGTAGGCGGCGGTTTCCACTGGGAAGATACCGAAGACCGTGAATATCCCGGCGTAATTGAAATAAGAATAGACCTTGACGGCAGTCTGATGGCGATTAATGAAGTTTTAATCGACCAATATTTGAAGGGAGTAGTTCCGGCTGAAATGCCCGCCAGCTACCCTTTGGAAGCGCTCAAAGCGCAGGCGGTGGCGGCGCGGAGCGAAGTCCTGTCGAAGTTGGGCGCCAAACACTTGAACGATCCCTATGATCTCTGCGCCAAGGTGCATTGCCAGGTATATTCCGGGCTAAAGAACTGCAGTTCAAAGAGCGATAGAGCGGTAGTCGAAACCACCGGCGAAGTCCTCAAATTCAACGGGCGGATTTGCGATGCGGTCTACAGCGCGGTTTGCGGGGGGCATACCGAAAATAAGGAGGTGGTCTGGAATTCTCCGCCGGAAGCATATCTCATTGGCGGTTTCGACAGCGATAATGGAATGCTTGATACGATTAATCTGCGGAATGAGGAGCATTTTCGAAGTTGGATCGATTCCCCGCCGGAAGTGTTTTGCAATGTGCAGGCGTATGGAGTAATGCATCAACTCGCCGGAGCGATGAAATATTACAGATGGGAAGAAACTTACACCCGGCAGGAGTTGGAAAAGATCATTAAGGCTAAGACCGGAGTGAATATCGGCACTTTCTTCGGTATTGAAACACTGAAAAGAGGCGCTTCCGGCCGTTTATATGAAATTGAAATCCTCGGCAGCCGTAGTAATTTGAAGATTAAGAATGAATTGAATATCAGGCGCTCTTTATCAAAAACTCATCTGAAGAGTTCCTCCTTCTATATTACCGTAGTATGCGATAGCGACAGCGTTCCCCGGCAAATTACCTTCCACGGAGCAGGGTGGGGACATGGAGTCGGAATGTGCCAGGTAGGGGCGGCGGTTATTGCGCATTTGGGTGAAGATTACCGCCAAATATTGGAACATTATTATTCCGGCGCTATGCTGAAGAGCGTATACAGAATTACCAAGGAGAGCGTGCCTGATAGGGAAGTGAGAATTAAAGAGAAAGTTTTGGAGGAGTGATTTGTCCGCCACCATCGCAGAGAAAGTCCTGGCGCTGAAGGCTGGGAAGGCTGAAGTCGTTCCCGGTGAAATAGTCACCGTTGAACCCGATTTAGCAATGTCGCATGATAACGCCGGGCTGGTCATCAAGCAATTCAGGCAAATTGGTGTAGACGAAGTCTGGAATCCCGCTAAAATCGTCATCCCTTTAGACCACCGCGCCCCTGCCGAATCGGAAAAGACCGCCGCCGCACACAAGTCCATACGCCAATTCGTCCAGGAACAGGGGATCGAGCATTTTTATGATATAAAGGAGGGCATTTGTCATCAAGTGGTGGTGGAAAATGGGCATATCCTTCCGGGGGAATTGGCGGTGGGAACCGATTCGCATACCACTTCATACGGATGTATCGGAGCTGTATCGACCGGCATCGGCGCGACTGAAATGGCGGCGGTATGGGCTGTGGGAAAAATCTGGCTGCGAGTCCCCGACACGCTGAAAATCACCGTCAAAGGTCGATTCCCGGAAAATGTCTACGCTAAGGATTTGATCCTGCACATTGCGGGGAATCTTACCGCCGAAGGGGCGAATTATCGTTCTATCGAATATTACGGCGAAACTATAGAGAGGATGTCGATTTCCGAACGATTCACCATCGCCAATCTTTCAATGGAAATGGGGGCGAAATTCGCCGTCGTTCCTTATGACGAGGTTACCGAAGCGTATATGAAGGGATTGGGTAAAGAGGAGTATGAACCGGTTTTCGCGGATTCCGATGCTTCATACTTCAAGGAATACGATTTCAATGTGAGCGGTTTGAAGCCCAAGCTGGCGGTTCCTCATCATGTGGACAATATCGCTGATGTGGCTGAATACGCAGGAATGAAAATCGACCAAGTGGTATTGGGGAGCTGCACTAATGGCAGGCTGGATGACTTGGAAATCGCCGCCCGCTACCTCGAAGGCAGGAAAGTCGCCTCCAATGTGCGGATGTTAGTTATACCCGCATCTCGTTCGATTTATCTGCAGGCGCTGGAAAAGGGACTGATCAAGACTTTCCTGGAAGCCGAAGCGGTGGTGCTCAATTCAGGATGCGGTCCCTGTTTGGGCGCTCATCAAGGAATATTAGCGCCGGGCGAGAAATGTTTAGCCACTACTAACCGCAATTTCAAGGGTCGGATGGGTTCTACTGAAGCGGAAGTTTATTTGGCGAGTCCGGCAACGGCGGCAGCTTCGGCGGTTGCGGGGGAAGTTGTGGTTCCGTAATTTAGTTGTGTTTTGCCAATAGAAAAGGGCTCTACAGTCGGAGCCCTTTTTTGTATTGTGCCGGTTTTCAAAAGTGTAAATATAGTGATTATTCCATCTTATTTTCAATATACTCAATTTCCTCCGCTGAAAAAATATATTCAAGTCCTATGATGGTCATTTTCCCAGTGATTTCGACCACCGCCCCTTGATGCGGATGATTGCCCATGAAAAATACAACTAACCGCATGATTGTAGCTGAAGTATCGCTGTGCATATCTTCAACGATGAACGAACCCATAATTGCTTCACCCATCACCACCCGGGCTTGAAAAGTCACTTCCCTGCCGAGATATTTAACCGGATTTCCAAGCAGTTGATTGACGCTGAGCGTTTCATCATCGGACGCTTTCCCTCCGCATCCGCCCAAAACCATTATAAGAGCGGCGCTGAGAATTAGAAACCCAATCGATAATCTTTTCAATTGAACCTCCTATCCAGAATAGGACAAAACCGCATACTTGGCACCTGATATTTGATACTCTTAAGCGTTTTTGAAAACATTCCACAGTTTACCATAATCTTTCGCCGACGGAGAGAGGATAGTGGTTTTCTCCAATAGTATTAATTTACCTTCCGCTTTAGCCTTCCGCACATCCCATTCGGAATAGAGGCGCTTCTTAGGGTAGATATTATCCGTTGAAGTTTTTTCAACCGGGATATTCTTGATGAGATAGGCGGAATCACCGGTCCGGACGCCGGCGGCGTTGCCTTCATCAGTGTCGAGGTGGAAATCCAGCTTGAAAGAAGGATCGACTCTGATAAGCACATCACCGAAGATGACCGAACGCCCCGCACTGCGTGAATTGGAACGATTGGGCGGCTGCACCGCCACCCATACGCTTTCTTTATCGGCGACCCCGAATTCGCGGGCGTCGGTGGGGGTCATATGAATGTGGCGCTGGGCGAGGATGACGCCCCGCTGAAGTTCGACCACCCCTTGCGGGCTGATGATTGTAATACCGGGTGTGCCTTCATTATCGCCCGAATTGCGCACCGGCGGGTTCAATCCCAATGAGAAAGCGTCACTGAATGAAAGTTCCACCTGCGTATCCCGCCGGACAGGCCCAAGGATGCGGACATCTTCAATCTTTCCCAGCGAAGTCGAGAGGATGACGGTTTGTTCGGAAGCGAACTGCCCGCCCTGGGTGAGGTCTTTCTGCTTAGTTAAATGAGCTCCTTCGCCGAAGAGCCGGATGAAGTGCTCTTTTGAAAGGTGAATATGCCGCGGCGAAACGCCTATGGGGATGGCTTTATTCAATGAAGTTGTATTGTATGTGGTTTATTTATTGCGGTTGTGTGTTAGATTTGTGCGTTGAATATTGTCGTCGTTATCAGCAAGTATGGTGAATATTCAATTCATCGGCAGTTCGCCCGGATTATGGAATTCTGAGTACGAATCTGATTAGTTGAGTCTCTGAATCCGCAGACTTGCTGTTTCCGATTGCGTCGAGGGCGACTATATCGACAAAGAACTGGTCGATGGGTTGGAAACGAAAAGCCAGGTTGACATAGCCATTACCTTCGTTGTAGGCGTCTTGGTGATTATCATTGAAGGCGAAATCGTATTCTGTGATTAAGGATAACCACCACCAAACAGTTTTATTCATACCCAACATAATATTGATATCTTCATCATCTTCAGCTTCGAAAGGATTATAGTTGACAACAGCGTTGAATCCGAAATTTTTCAGACACAGCGGGCTATAGTTTTTTGCTATTAAGAGAAACAGACCCGGCGCTTTATAGAGATATCGTCTTTCGCCGCTGGCTGGATTAATTTCATTATAACCCCAGCCCTGTGTATCGATTCCTATTGCTAAAGCAGGTTTTTTATGGGTTTCAGGACATATAGAATATTTAAAAATGTATCCGGGATTCTGATAAAACTTAACTTCATCATAGCTGAGCAAGTCTTTCACGCCGAATGACACTCCTATGGTTATTTTAGAATATAAACCCAATCGAACGGCGCCAATAGCATCCCCTTCAGGCAGGAAACTCAGTTCGTATGACGCTTGACCGGTTTCCAGCATTTCTGCGGTGGGCATGCGGAGAAGTCGATTTATGGGGATTTTTTTCAAGTCTCTAGCCATAGTGGAGCTGGAAAAGAGCATCAATATGGAGAAAATAGTTAAAGTTCTAACATATCGATTAGATGCAGCCATTGCGATGCCTTTTAAAAGTTAGTTAAATTCGATTACAGGATTTGTTTCCAAGGTTGGAATCCTTTTTTAGGGAAATACAGCCGCCATTTCTACAATAATGCGAAACATACAATAATATAACAATACAAATAGAAAAATCAAAAAAACCGCCAACAAACAGCAATAATGCTCATAGGCAGGTGAAATCACGCGTAATATATATCTTTATTGAACAGAAGCATTAGGGCTGATGTTATTTTTTCAATTTAATGTTCTTCCAAAGCTTATATGCCTTCCCAATCGAGTCGGGGTTCAGGGGTTCAAGCGACTTCAGGAGTTCACCGATTTCAGCGTGAGCCGCACCTGCATTGATCGAACCTTTAAGGTGCGAATGAAGCTGTCTGGGATAACCTTTGACCGCGAGGATGGCGACATTGATGAATTCGCGGACTTTCAAGTCTAAAGCATCGCGGGAAAGCGTTTTGCCGTATCCTTCCACTATCATCCAATTGGCGAGATCGGGCGAAAGCTTCTCCACATTGCTGATTAACCGGGAATAATTATGGTTGTATATTATCCTGCAGGCGGATTCACCTTGCTCTTGCCATTTTCTTATTATATCTGCCTTCAAATCTTCGGCGGGCGGGGGTCGATTATCCTCCTTTAATATATCGCAGAGGAGAAAGAGTCCTTCCAGGGCGGTGGGGTAACCGTCGAAGAGGTAAGTCTGAATTATGGCTTCCCGGAGGATGTTCTGCTCCACGCCGTTTTCGAGCAAACGGTTCATCAATCTTTCGGCTTCACCGTAGTTTTTCAGAACCAAATGAGCCGCTAACAGCGCAAGCTGAATTCCGATGTTTCCGAATTCAGTTTTCTTTTTCATTTCTTATCATCCGCAATCACATAAAAAACCCATCCGTTTTTGGCAGCAGGATGGGTTGGAATATCTATAGAAACATATTGTTATTGCTGGAGATATTTATCTTTAATCAAATTAATATGCCATTGAGCCTGGCTTTGCCATTTTCGGTCTTGCATACAGTTTTCAAAGGCTTTGATGGCTTGGTTATAGCGTTCCGATTTGAAGAGGGCGACCCCCTTTTCGAAATGCGCTTGCGCGTAATTGGATTTGATATTGATGGCGGATTCCGCGGCGTTAAGCGCATCTGAGTATTTGCCAATGGTGTTGTATATCTGCGCCATCAGAGTGTAAGCATTGTAGTAATTATTCCTTATGTTCACCGTCGATTGCAAAGCGGTGATTGCGTCATCATATTTATTCAACTTGAATCGCACAACGCCCAATTGATAAAAAGCTTTATAATATTCAGCGTCTTTTTCAGTGGCGGCGGAATAATTTTCTTCAGCTTCTTTATACATTTTAATCGAATCGTAACTCTTGGCTAAGAAGAAGTAGTTCTTGGCGTCGTCGGGCTTAATTTCGATTGCTTTCTTGAATAGATTAATCGCTTCCGAATCTTTGCCCATTTTGCCGAGCACTCTGCCTTTTCCTGCGTATGCCTCCGCTTTTGCCGGATCCAGGTCAATGACTTCCGAATACACTTCAGCGGCTTGTGGATATTTCTTCTGCATTTCCAGGCAGAAGGCTATCATTCGCTTGATTTCGGGGATTAAGGATTCGCTGATGAACTCACGATATCCCAAGACCTTTTCATATGAGGCTTGCGCCTGAGCATATTTTTTATCGCGGCGAAAGGATGAGGCATCATCCAAGAGACGCTTGGCTTCCTTCTTGGATTTAGTTATCAATTCCTGTCGTTCGCTTATTTTTACTTCCAACTCGTTCCAGATTCCTTCGAGTTCTTTGTATTTATCGTAGTCGCCGGCTTCGTTTGCCGCGGTCATCTGTTGTTTCAGGTTGTCGCGCTGTTTGAGCAGCACCTTGAGGGTGGAATCGGTTACCGTTTCAGTTTGCGCTAATATAGGTGTGGATATAAGTATTATTAGAATGAGAGTTGAAAATAAGAACTTCACCTTTGCTCCAAGTTTATTGATTTACGAAATTGTCTAACGGTTTAATCCGGACAAGCTGGAAGTTAAAAGTTAAAAGTTGGATAAATCTTTAGGTTCTTGCTACTTTTCCAACTCTATATAGGACAAGATATTAGGCGATTTCCTGCCAGAAAAAACACGAAAATCAGAATTTAGGTGCTACGCCTCGTCCGGGACGTCGCCCGGAAGAGGGGGCCTTGCAGTTAGACACTGGAAATTGGAAATTTAAAATAGAAACCCGCATGCCGGTTCACGGCACAACTTAGAATGACAATTGAGTATGGATTCCCGCTAAAAGCATGCGG
>JABMRZ010000205.1 GCA_013202315.1 Candidatus Tariuqbacter arcticus
AGTCAATAGAGAAACCCTCATAAGAGGGTCTATTTCGCGAACCCTCTCACAACTTAGCATGAAAATAATCGGCTCGCTGACTTGCGTTCCGGTTATTTTCAGGGTAAAAGTTATACTGACTTTCATTCCGATATTAATTATTCTTTCGTTTTATGTATGGCGGACACAGAATTATGGGGGGGATTCCTATGGGATCAGGTTCCTCCTCGCTTTAGTTCCTATCCTTTTCGCTATGCTTATTTACTTTGAGGAAAAACTACGCCAGAAGATAGTGCGCTGGCTTTACCGTTTTGCCATCGGATGGTCTTGTGTTTTTGCCGCCGTGGGGATAATTCGCCCGTTTTCCATCACGGATCTGGGGTGGAATAGCTTCGCCGTAAATCTTTTTCATTTTCAGACCAGGAATTATCCTCAGTTTTCGGATTGGACTTGGAAAGTATTAGCCAAACTGTCAGGTGATAATCCCAAGGTTGTGAATTATATCGGTTATTGGCTGATAATGCAAAGGCAGTATGAAGCGGCGGAAGAAGCTTTGCAGAAGAGCCTTAATGAAGGCGATGAGACATCTTCATGTTATTGGCTGGGATATCTGAATGTTATTCAAGGCGATTACAAAGATGCGTTAGCCTACTTAAAAACAGCATTGACGAAGGAGGTTAGCTATCAGACATTGAATCAATTGGGCAGGACCTTCGCTTATTTGGGAATGCCGGATTCGAGTAATTATTATTTACATCGCTATATCGCGGCGGGAGATTCAATAAAAGCTTCTCTGCCGGATGTTCTGGTTCAATTCGAAGATACTTATTATGGCAATTATGAAAAAGATAACGCGTTAGTATGTATTGCGGAGAATTATATGGTGGAATCAAAGTTAGACAGTGCGGAATGGGCTTTGAGTATTATATCCCCGAAAGCATTAGAAATCCGAGAAGTATTACTAGTGATGGCTCGATGTTATGCGCTGAAGGGGGATAAGGAAGGAACTAACCGCTATTTACGCCAGGCGCTTATGAAAGTTCCGCTTCCAAAAAGGCGGGATTTCTTCAATAGACTATTTGAGGATCCGGTTTTATTAAACCCGGCTAAACAACTTTATGAAGAGTCGAAGGGCGCTGAAAGATGATCGGGGCGGATATTTTCGTTGATGGCATAGTCCAGGGAGTTGGGTTCAGGTGGTATACATATAATTTAGCTAATAGCTTCGGGCTGCCTGGCTGGGTGAGGAATCGGATGAGAGGCGATGTGGAAGTCTATGTGGAAGGTGAAAGGGAAGTAGTAGAGGAATTCATAGCGGAATTAAGGAAGGGACCACGTTTTGGCAGAGTGGATGCAGTCGAAGTTACTTGGAAGAAAGCGACCGGGAAATATGATATGTTTAAAGTTGCCAGGTGAGGGGATAAGTGTGTGAATCTCACTGGGATTTGGCCTTTGGAATATGAGATGATCGAACTGAAATAAATCGATAATCGGTTTACAGGATATAATGAGTAACTTGAATAGATAAATAACAGGTAAATGGAATTCAATATGATCAATCTTAAGCAAGCAATTCGTTCAATACCGGATTTTCCTAAAGAGGGAATCGTCTTTCGGGATATCACTACATTACTGAAGAATCCTGAAGCTTTCAAGGCGTCAGTGGATGCCTTATGCGAACATTTCGCAGACAGCGGGGCGAATGTTATCATCGGTCCTGAATCGAGGGGATTCATCTTCGGAGCGGCTATGGCATATAAAATGGGTTTAAGCTTCGTTCCTGTTAGAAAACCGGGAAAACTGCCTGCGGATACCGAATCCGAAACCTATGAATTGGAGTATGGAACCGACTCCATTGAAATTCATAAAGACGCAATCGGCCCGAGTTCAAGAGCGCTGATGATAGATGACCTCCTTGCGACGGGCGGTACAATGCAGGCTGCCTGCCGGTTGATAGAGAGGCTGGGGGGAGAAATTGTTGGAATTGGTTTCCTGATTGAGCTAAGCTTTCTTAATGGAAGGGAGAAGTTGAAGAATTATCCTATTTTCACCTTAGTCGATTATGAAAGTGAATGAGGGTGTGCTCTTATTTGTATCTGAACCAATGACCAATGACTAATCTAATCTTCCACCTTTAGACCCCGGGTCATCAGTTCACCAACTGCTTGTCGAGGCTCTTTATCTTCAAATAAAATAGAATACACCGCTTCAACTATCGGCATTTCGAAACCGTATTTATGTGCGAGGTTCAGTGTGGCTTTTGTAGTATTTACTCCTTCGGCTATCATTGTCATTTCTTTGAGAATTTCCCTTAGTTTCTTCCCCTTGCCGATATGGTAACCGACGAAATGGTTGCGCGAAAGATTGCTGACGCAGGTGGTGATGAGGTCTCCCATTCCTGAAAGCCCGGCGAAGGTCTGCGGTTTCCCCCCCATCCGAATTCCCAAACGGGTGATTTCAGAAAGTCCCCTGGTGAGAAGGGCGCCTTTTGCATTATCGCCATATCCCAACCCATCGGCGATTCCGGCGGCGATGGCGATTACATTCTTCAATGCCCCCCCCAACTCAACTCCAATTACATCATCGGCGGCATAAACCCGGAATAGTGGAGCGGCGAATACCTCTTGAACCCATTTTGCCGTATCCAAAGATTCAGAAGCGATTACTACTGTGGTGGGTATCCTATTGATGACCTCTTTTGACAATGAAGGACCGGAGAGTACGGCGATTTTTTCGGCTTTGATATTCTTCCAAACATCGCTGATTACCTGCGACATACAGAACAGGGTGTCTGATTCGATCCCCTTGGTGGCGGTGATGACCACCGATTCTCCGATGATTTCATCGCCGATGCGGCTGATTGCGCTTCGAAAGATATGTGACGGCACTACAACAACTATCATATCTTTGTCGGCAGCCACCTGGGCTAAATCTGAACTTATAAGTATATCGTCAGGCAAGGGAACACCGGGTAAAAATTCATAATTCTCACGCCGTCGGGCGATTTCCGACGCGACTTCAGGGCGGAATTCCCATAAGGCTACATTATGACCGTTTTTGTGCAGGAGCAAAGATAAAGTGGTGCCCCAGCTTCCGGCGCCGATTATACCGATGTCGATTGATTTCACCAAGGGTGGATTATTCGCTTTCATTGCATTATTCCTATAATAAAAGGTCTTTCGCCTGCTTCTGACAGCATTTCGAGCGCGCTTTCAGTTTCGGATTTGGATGTTATCACCGCGAAACCGATTCCCAAGTTGAAGGTTCTGCGCATTTCATTATCGCTGACATTTCCCCATTTCTTTAAAAGGCGGAAAATCATTGGCATCTCCCAGGATTCCCAGTCTATTTTCGCTCGTAAGCCTTTGGGAATAATACGGCTGATATTGCCGATAACGCCTCCCCCGGTTATGTGAGCCAGACCTTTAATGTCTATAAACCGCCGTAATTCTGAGATGGGTTTAAGGTAGGAACGGTGGATTTTAAGTAGTTCCTCGCCGATGGTGCGGTCAAGCTCGATGATATGGTCATCAATTTTGAATTTCATATGGTCGAAGCAAATCTTGCGTGCGAGAGAGTAACCGTTTGTGTGCAAGCCGGTGGAGGGCAGGCCGATGATGACATCTCCCGCGGAGATTCGAGAACCGTCGATGATTTGCGGTTTGTCGACTATGCCGATAATAGTCCCTGCTAAATCGTATTCCGAAGGCTGGTAAATGCCGGGCATTTCAGCGGTTTCACCGCCGATTACAGCTGTATTGTTCTCTTTGGCGGCGGCGCATATTCCCCGGATGATTTGCAGCGCTGTTTCTTTGGTCAATTTGCCCATAGCGAGATAATCCATAAAGAATAGCGGCTTTGCGCCGGTGCAGAGTATATCATTGACGCAGTGGTTGAGCAGATCCTGGCCGATGGTGGAATGGTTGTCAGCCATTTGGGCGACTTTGAGTTTAGTGCCTACACCGTCGGTTGATGCGACTAAAACCGCTTCGCTAATGTCAGATAAATCGAGTTGGAAGAATGCTCCAAAATGTCCAATACCGGCGAGAACGCCAGGAGTGAAAGTCCGGGAGATGTATTCTTTCGCCTTGTCCAGGAATTCATCCGCCATTTGGATATCAACCCCGGCGGATTTATAGGTGATTCCGTTCAACTTGTTCTCCGAATTTCCATTCTTCACAATATAAGAACTTTTACTCCAATTTCAATAAAACAGAACAATAAATTTTTTTATCGTAATAATATCTATAAAATTTGACAATATCGGTTTTATTTTGTATATTAGGTGCGCCTAATAATATTATAGACTCCTAATTTCATAGGGCAAAATAAAAGCAGTGAACTAAGAACCCACCTGCACGGTTATTTAGAATGTAATTAGTAATGGATATGAGGTCAGCAGATAATAGAATGGGCGGAATTCGCCGACGCCGCCGTCATCGCCATCGGCAGGGCGATCATTATGCGATGAAGTATGATTCGCATAGGCAGATAATCCTGGTGGGCAATCCCAATGTGGGAAAAAGCGCTTTATTCGGAGCTTTGACAGGTAAATATGTGGATGTGTCCAACTATCCTGGAACTTCTGTAGAAGTCACCCGCGGTGAAATGCGCATAGATTCGGAGACCTTTATATTGATTGACAGCCCTGGGGTGAACAGCTTGGTTCCACGCTCGGAGGATGAACAGGTTACACTGAATATCGTTACCGGCTCCGATGTGTATGGGATTGTGCAAGTAGTTGACGCTAAGAACTTGAAGCGGGGACTATTAATAACTTACCAGTTGGTGGAAATGGGTTTGCCTCTGGTAGTGTGCTTGAATATTTATGATGAAGCGGTTGAGCGGGGGATAGAGATTAATACTGATGCGTTGCAAAAATCTTTCGGAGTGGAATTCATCCCAACAGTAGCAGTTTCCGGCCAGGGCGTTCCGGAATTGCGAGTTGCATTGAAGGAGATGCAGGTTTCTCACCACAAAGTCCGTTTTCACCGGGAAATCGAAGAATCCATCGAAAAAATATCGGATAAGATAGAAACCAACCGGTTGAATCCAAGAGGATTGGCGTTGAACATCATCGCTTCAGGGGGAGCGGCAGTGAATGTCATCAAGGGTAAAGAAGATGGTTTTAATGAATTCGTGCGGAAAGAAATTAGCGCTTTAAACCGACAATTGCCGCATACTCCGGGCTATGAAATTCAATCGACAATCATTAACCGGGTGGAGAATCAATCTCACCGCTTCATAAAAAGTCATAGAAAGAAACAGCATCCCTTGAAAGAGAAGCTGGGTTTCCTTACTATGCATCGATGGTATGGTCTGCCGTTTATATTGCTGATACTGTTCATTTTGTATGAATTGGTAGGAGTTTTTGGAGCGGGAGTCTGCGTGGATTTTATTGAGAATCAGATTTTCGGCGGAGTGGAGATAGTTGACGGTGAAGATAATTTCTTCGGTATTATCAATCCCGTATTCATCAGAGTTTTATCACCCCTGGGGCATACAGGGTTGTCGGGTTTCATTAACGATATGCTGGTGGGTGAATATGGAGTAATCACCATCGGATTGACATATTCCATCGCTATCGTCTTTCCGCTGGTGACGCTCTTTTTCATATTTTTCGGTTTATTGGAGGATTCGGGCTACCTTCCCAGATTGACGGTGATGTCTAATAAGCTTTTTCATCATATAGGTTTGAACGGCCGCGCGATTTTGCCGATGGTCTTGGGGTTGGGGTGCGATACTATGGCAACTTTCACCACCCGCATATTGGAAACTAAGAAGGAGCGGCAAATCACCACTTTACTTTTGGCGCTGGGGATACCGTGTTCGGCGCAATTGGGAGTGGTTTTGGGGATGATGAGCGCTATATCGTTTGGGCTCCTATTGATAGTTGTTGTTGTGGTCGCTTCCCAACTGTTTATAGTGGGCTATGGAGCTTCCAAAGTAATCCCGGGCAAAACACCGGCGCTTATCACCGAAATCCCGCCTTTACGCATTCCAAAATTGAAGAATATATTTTACAAAACCTATTTTAAAGTTAAATTGTTTATGCGCGAAGCGGTTCCTTTGTTCATTTTGGGGACCTTAATTCTGTTTCTGTTGGATAGAGTGCAAATGCTTGAGGTTTTGGAGAGGATTACTGCACCGATAATTTCAGGGATTCTCAAATTACCGGCAGAATCGACTCAGGCTTTCATCGTGGGATTCCTCAGGAGGGATTATGGCGCGGCAGGATTGTTTCAGCTTGCGGAAAAGGGTTTGTTGGATAATATTCAAATTACTGTGGGGGTTACGGTGATGGTATTGTTTGTCCCCTGCCTGGCTAATTTCTTCGTTATGATAAAGGAGCGGGGGATGAGAGCCGCAATGCTGATGAGCTTGTTTATTGTGGTTTATTCGGTCTTAATTGGGGGATTGCTTAATGTTGTATTGAGATTCGTTCTAAAAATCTAACTTTTTTCCTGAATAGTCGAGACAACGAGAAAAAGTCTAATTCACCACGAAGCTGCAAAGGACAAATAGGTTTCCTATCCTTAGTGCCCCTGTATCTCCGTGGTAAAAAATCATTTCCTAAGTAGATTCTTCAAAATTGAGGTTGTAAATGGCAAATATTAAACACGAATCAATCAAAGAAAGACACGAGGACCTGATGGAGGTTATCGGAGTTCACCTGGAAAAAGGCGAAAACAATATCAGCGATTTGCAAAGGCATGATATCACCCGCCCGCGGCTTCAAGAAATAGTTGATACCAACCACATTATCATCGATGAAAAAGATAGAGTGCAATTTCTTCCCAAGGGTGAACGGGAATTTCTGAGTTTAATCCGCCGCCATCGCCTCGCTGAAAGGTTATTTCACGATGTGCTGGATATTTCCGACGAGGAAGGTTCTGAAGAAATGGTCTGTAAGGTGGAACATATTCTAACCGAAGATGTTACCGACAGCATTTGTACTTTATTGGGTCATCCGACAATCTGCCCTCATGGAAAACCCATCCCCCCCGGCAGATGCTGTGAGTTGAAAGACGACCAGGTGAAACCATTAGTTGTGCCTTTGAGTCGAATAGAAATTGGTTCGGAAGGCACAATTGCCTTTATGTCAACTAACGATCGCACTATGATGGAGAGACTGGCTGCTATGGGATTGATTCCCGGGATAAAACTGAAGCTTCAACAGTTAAAGCCAGCGGTAGTCATTCTTTTCGAAGAGACTGTGCTGTCGTTGGACACTGAATTCGCTGATGCAGTCTATATACGCCGAAAAATGGATTAATCAACTATATAATGAGATTTTTCATTATGGGATTGATTATTAGATATCCAACTGCGATTAATTCGGATAAGCTGTATATTTGCAAGTAAACCCTCATGAGAGGGTCTCTTTCGCGAACCC
>JABMRZ010000206.1 GCA_013202315.1 Candidatus Tariuqbacter arcticus
AGTAAAAACACAGTAAATAAACAGAGTCATTAATGGAAAAGATATATCGTTTTGGGATGCTATTTATTTCAGCATTGTGACTGTTTCTTCACTTGGCTATGGCGATATGAGGCCAATTGGTTATTCAAAGGCTGTTGCCTCAATTGAAGTTCTTTTTGGTATTTTCTTCATAGGGATAATAATTGCGAAAATTACTTCCCATCGAACTTCTTATCATATACGGAAGTTGTTTAAAGACAATATAAAGCAAAAGCTAAACCAATACGCAGTAGAATTTGAAACTTTGAATGAAATAATAATTAATACGCATGCGGATGATTTTTACAAGACGATAATATGTTTTCAAGAAAATGCGTTGAGCTTCAATAAATATATTGATACTGAGAAGAAGGAAGGAGATTTCTTGACTGATGTTCCTTCTGAGTCATTGAATCTTGTAGGGAAACGAATTATACAAGTTTTAGCAAATTTTGATCAACTTATCTCGAATATTTCATCATCATATGGAATAAGGTTATTAAACGAGAACAACAGAAGAATAATAGTAAAAGCACTGATTTCAATAGATGAAGTCTGTAGGATTTTTACTAAATCAAAGATTTTCGAAGAAATCTTTCAAAAAGCAATAGAATCATGTAATAAAATTCGTGAAGGATATTTCATGGTTCCAGAATTGATGGAGGAACCAGAGCAAACTTCGGATAATCCGGATGAATTATCTTTCTAATTACCTAAATGGAGGTTTAAAATGGAATTGAATTGGATTAAATGTCAAGGCGGTGCCTGGTGTAAATTGAATTCAGTGAACCTTGACCATGCGCATTTTGAAAATATAGAGGGAGTTTATATTATTTGGCATGGGGGAACAAATCCAAAGACTGTCTATGTCGGTCAAGGTAAGATTAAAGATCGACTAACAGAGCATAGAAATGATAATAGAATTCAGCAATACGCTGATTATGGATTGTTTGTAACCTGGGCTAAAGTTGCACCTGCTGATAGAGATGGCCTAGAATTATATTTAGCTGAACATTTACGGCCACTTGTAGGAGAACGTTACCCAGATATTATACCCTTAAAAGTAAATGTCCCTATTGATCTTGTAGAAGTAAATCTCCCATGGTAAGCCATTATTCAGTTTATTGTGAATAGTGGATGTAGATAATGTCAACCTATCCCAGCTGTCCATACTGCGGGCGAAAAGCTGAAAAGAGCGCATTTTCAAATTGGTTTCCGATTTATAAATGCACTAAAGATGGAACACTTTATTGCAAGGAATGCGGGGGGAGCAGTTGTCCAAGGTGCGGGTCGACTTCGAGAATAGAAGTAGGGAAGGTGTACTCTAAATAACAAGCCTTTGATCTTATTGCAGATGTGTTATGAATCTGCCTGCATATTTCGTGTCCCCCTGACCTTGCGGTATATTTTTCTTTGTGAACCTTTGTGTCCTTTGTGCCTTCGTGGTGAGTATATTTATAAAAAATAGCAATCAATATCATTCATTATAACAATATAGGAGCAACAATGGCAAAATTCGACGAAACGCTGAAGATATGGTTCAGCGGAAAATTCATTGATTGGAAAGATGCGACTATACATATATGTTCGCATGTGGTTCATTATGGTTCATCCGTTTTTGAAGGGCTGAGATGCTATAATACAGCTCATGGCGCGGCGGCTTTCCGGTTGAACGACCATGTGAAAAGGCTGTTCAATTCAGCTAAAATCTATCGAATCAAAATTCCCTTCAGTGAAAAAGAGGTTTTCGACGCCTGTCTGGAAACCTTGAGTGTGAATAAACAGCAAGAAGCGTATATTCGACCGATTGTCTTCAGGGGCTATGATTCATTGGGGGTGGACCCCAGGAGTTGTCCGGTGGAAACGGTGATTATCACCTGGGCCTGGGGCGCTTATTTGGGCGAAGAAGCCATAAATGTGGGCGTCGATGTGCGGGTCTCATCCTGGAATCGAATGGCTCCCAACACTTTCCCCGCCCTGGCGAAATGCGGAGCGAATTATATGAATTCGCAGTTAATCAAACAGGAAGCCTTAGTCGATGGCTATATCGAAGGCATAGCATTGGATACAGCGGGATATGTATCCGAAGGTTCGGGTGAAAATATTTTCGCTATTATGAACGGCAAGATTATTACACCGCCCCTGGGAGCTTCGGTTTTGCCGGGGATTACTCGTGATTCGGTTATAAGAATCGCCAATGATTTGGGATATGAAGTCATCGAGCAGATAATTCCGCGGGAGATGCTGTATATCGCCGATGAAGTGTTCTTCACCGGCAGCGCAGCTGAAGTTTCTCCGATTAAGAGCATCGACAGGATTCCTGTCGGCGAAGGGTGCAGGGGTCCCATCACCGAGAAGATTCAGCGGCGATTCTTCGACATCATAGAAGGCAAAGTTGAAGACCCCTATGGTTGGTTGACCTTCGTTTATGAATAATTCAAGAGATGAATCATTCGGTGGATAATCAGTTAGATTCCAAGTTTACGGCTCAGTCCGAAGAAGAGGCGCTGAGGAATTTACCTTCCGATGAGGAATTGGAGGAGGGGCCGCTTTATGGTCTTCCCCTGCAAAGCCGGCGTGAGGCCAGGGAGCTGGTGCTGAAAATCCTCTATTCGCGGGAAATGTCGGGGGACAACTGGCATTCGGTGACGGAATATTCCTTTTCGGACGACAGCGGTAAATACAGCCGCTTCGCTCGCGATTTATGCCGGAAGATCCAATTCGGCGCTGAAGAGATAGACCGGGAAATCATCACCCGCTCGGAACGGTGGGATTTCAACCGAATCGCTGTAATCGACAAGCTGATACTGCGGATGGCGATTGCGGAAATTCTATATTTCCCTGACATTCCACCAAAAGTCACCATCAACGAAGCGATAGAAATCGCCAAACGCTACAGCACCGATAATTCCAGCAGGTTCGTTAATGGAATTTTGGATTCCGTCTTCAACGACCAGCGAAATAGGCGAAATAATGCTGTATCAAAGAAGAAAAAATAATCCGCTGGTCAAAAGATTACTGAATATTACAGGGGCGGGTTCGTCTCGCTCTATTAACTGAATGGATGATACCCAAGATGGCGCTGGAATAATACCGCTACAATTAATCAATCACCCACACAATACAGCTAAGACTCTCTATTTTCAAAACATAGGACTCACTAAAAAATAAAAAGGCTCTTTTTGTGCGGTATGCGCTGATATCCGACATTCACGGAAACCGGGAAGCTCTCGACGCTGTATTAGACAATATCGACGGGAAAGAGATTGACAGAATAATCTGTTTGGGCGATATAGTGGGTTATGGCGCGGACCCTAATTATTGCGTGGAGCGAATTCGTGAAATTTCGGATATCGTAATTGCCGGGAATCACGATCATGCGGCGATTGGATTAACTTCCATCGCCTATTTCAATATTTATGCCCAGCAAGCCGCCCGGTGGACGGCAAAAACATTGACAAAGAAGAACGAAGAATACCTCCGAAGTTTAGAATTCACTCATATTGAAAATGACTTGTTGTTCGTTCATTCAACGCCATATCAACCGGAATTGTGGGGTTATGTGCTTTCACCTTGGGAGGCAGAACTGCAGTTCAGCCAGTTTTCGGAAAAAATCTGCTTCATCGGTCACTCTCATACTCCGGTGGAGTACAGAGAGCCTGATACTGCCCGCCGCATCATCAATGTTGGTTCGGTGGGTCAGCCTCGCGACAACGACCCCCGAAGTTGTTACTATATTTACGACAACGATGCCGATATTGGGCGGTGGATACGAGTGGAATACCCCCTCGATATCACCATTCACAAAATTATCGACGCCGGCTTGCCTCCCGTACTGGCTGAAAGACTGCAATGGGGGAAGTAGCGCTTCATCTTGATATTCCCGCTTATTTATAATGAGCGAAATTAGTAGGGACAGATCATCGATCTGTCCCGGGCGGAGTAATAATCCGCCCCTACAAAAACATCGGAAATTATTTTAGGGGACTATTGATGAAATAGAAATATTCGCCTCTAATCGTGGTTTCGGGTATCAGCACCCGACACCACGATTATAGTCGAATTTTTCTATTTCGGCAACAGACCCCTAAAATAATTTCCGATGTTTTTGTAGGGGCGGATTAATAATCCGCCCTGGACAGATCGATGAGCTGTCCCTACAAT
>JABMRZ010000207.1 GCA_013202315.1 Candidatus Tariuqbacter arcticus
GGTCTGTTACCCAAATCAATACAGCGTGCTATCGACTCTCCGCAGTCGACAGCATATATAATTATAACAGTTATTTGGTGTCGGGTGCGGAGACCCGCCACCACGATTAGAGGCGAATTTTTCTATTACGGCAACAGACACTGCAAGAATCGCTATAAAGTTATACATAGATAAGTTTTGCACATAATTTGGAAAATATTAGACTACCTGTTCCTGCTCCGCCCCACGCTGTTTTTCCCCCTTTGGACGATTCTGCTGGCTGGCAGGTATAATGCGGCTAAGACAGCGGGATTCGCGTCCGGTTCACATCCATCCCTGACGCTGATTTTAGTCCTGTTCGCCGCCTTAATGGGAGCCTCATACACCATTAATCAACTGGTCGATTATGAAGGCGATAAAACTAATCGAAAACTCTTCCTGGTCGCCGATAAATATGTTAAAAGGGACTATGCCATTTGGCTGTCGGCGGTTCTGACAGTTTTGGGTTTGGCGGGATTATTCAGTTTAGGCTTCTCTTTAGGCTTGTTCGGATTAGTTTTCATCCTCGTTACCGGGATATTTTATAATTTGGAACCGTTCCGCTGGAAAGACAGCCCAATTTTAGGACCATCGGTATCGGTTTTCGGCGGGGCGGCAGCATTTTTCCTCGGCTGCCTGCCCAGCTTGAATATTGAACTGATAATCAAATGTATCCCCTATCTCGCCGCCTTCACTGCTGTATCGATACTGACATCGGTTCCCGATATGGAAGGTGACCGCGCCGCTGGAAAAAATACCTTCGCCCTGAACTACGGAATCGGTTTAGCCACCGCTGTCGCGGCTTTAATGTGCCTTGCAGCCGCCCTGATAGGCGGGCTGACCCGGGATAACATAATCCTATGGCCGGCGTTATTTTCCTGCCCGGTCTTCTTTGTCGCTCTATATAATAGAAAGCGCGAAACGGTTATCCTGGCGATAAAGCTCTCCATCTTCACCTTGTCATTGGTGGTGAGTTTTGTATATCCCGGTTATCTTTTGCTGATGGCGCTCTATTTCTTCTTCGGTCGATGGTATTACCGCAGCCGCTTTGATATGGAATACCCCAGCTTCAAACTGGATTAGCCGATTTTGTGCCAATGAAGTTTAGATCATAAATACCAAGCACCAAACACTAAACACTCCCGCATTTCTATTAAGAACTTGGAAACAGTATGAATAAGAAAGTGAAGACAACAAACCGCCGCAACGGCAGATTGCTCATACGAACCGAAATCTGCGACTTTTGCGGTTCCTGTGTGGCGGTCTGTCCGATGGACTGTATTGAACTCACCGAGTCGGAAATTTCCATAGATCTAAGTATCTGCGATTTCTGTATGAATTGCGTGAAGGTGTGTCCGATTCACATCATCAGCGAGGTTACGGAATGACTTCAAATTTCAAAGTTAAATATGACCTGATTGTCATCGGCGGGGGACCGGCGGGCAGTATCGCCGCTTATACCGCCGCAAAACTTGGCTTGACAACTCTAATGCTGGAAAAAGACCGCGACTTCGGCATCCCCGTCCGCTGCGGAGAAGGCGTCGGTATGAAAGGACTGCGGGAATTCATCGAACCCGATCCCAAATGGCTTGACAATAAATTGGATAGAGTGCGCTTCCACGCCCCTGATGGCACCCTGGTCCCCGTAAATCTAATCGAAAAAGGAGCTATCCTGAACCGTAAAGTCTTTGATTTCGAATTAGCCAAACGAGCGGCGATCGCCGGTGCTAAAGTACAGAACCGCTGCTGCGCAACCGGAATGGAACGGGTGAACGGCGCTCTGACCGTGAAGTTTGAACATTTCGCTAAAGAATACCGCGTATCCGCCCCCTTGGTCATCGGCGCCGACGGAGTCGAATCCCGGGTCGGAAGGTGGGCGGGATTGAATACCAACCTCGCCCTGGTCGATATCCAAACCTGCTTCCAGTATACACTTCAGCATCCTAATATTGACGCCGAATTCTGCGACTTCTATTTTGGTAATGAAGTAGCGCCCGGAGGGTATCTATGGATATTCCCCAAAGGACCCCAATATGCTAATGTCGGCTTGGGGATTTCCGGAGATCGCGCTAAAAACCGTTCCCCAAAGGAATACCTGGATAGCTTCATCTACGAACACTTTAACCGCGCTTCCTATTTATGTTCGATTGCAGGTTCCGTCCCCAGCGGCAAAGCGCTCAAAAAAATCGTCGCCGATGGAGTCATGCTCGCGGGAGACGCCGCCCATCAATCCGACCCTATAACCGGCGGCGGCATCGTTTCCGCTATGTGGGGAGGGCGGCTCGCCGCCCAAACCGCCGTTAAGGCTTTGGAAAAAGGGGATTTCACCGAAAGACAACTGAATGAATACACTAAATCGTGGCACAAAATCATCGGTGAAGAGCACAACCGCCATTACCGCCTTAAAAAGGGAGTGCATAAACTCAACGATGATATTTTCAACCGCACCGCCCGCATATTACTCGACTTGCCCTTTGAACAGCGCACTCTGCGTAAAATCTTCCAAACTGCGTTGATCAACGAACCAGGATTAGTCGTTGACATCGTAAAAGCGTTCTTGCAATGACGACTTATACTAGTTAATACGAATATCTATACACCTAACCCGGACGAGCCGGAACCAAATTCTAAACCTTAATGGAATACTGTTTCCTAAGTCATAATATAACATGGTATTATTTAGTTTTCTGCCAGAAAAAGTGGGGAATATGTAGGGAACGCAGATCTGCGTCCCCTACAATGCGGTTCACCCCTATAGGCGTAGGGAATACTTGCCACTTCGTAAGTTAATAAGTATTATAAAATTA
>JABMRZ010000208.1 GCA_013202315.1 Candidatus Tariuqbacter arcticus
AGTAAAAACACAGTAAATAAACAGAGTCATTAATGCCCATAATTCTATTTTCAGAAATGATGCAATTTTTTATTGTCGGGCTCGAAAAAATGCAGCTAATTCCAGCACCATAAAAAAAGCAAAATCCATTGATAATCTGTACCCCTTCCAAGACAGAATTGGAATCTTCACCTGAATGAAAATAGAATCCCCTACCATCATCTTCACAATCGATGACACAATTTTCCGGGCCATTTTCGGAAATGACGACAATAGTTTTGCCGAGGAAATCGATGTTTTTGTTGCCTTCCCCGGTATAAGTTCCGTCAGCAACGAGGACGGTGTCTCCATCAACTGCGGCGTTAATCCCAGCTTGAATGGTGCGGTAATCGCCAGGGACATGGATGGTAATGGCTTGGGCGGAGAACGATATAAACATCACCGTTGCTAAAGCCGCAAGTAGCTTTCTCATTTCTGATTTCCCCTAAATTAATTGTAAGCAGGTCTTTATTACTTGACCAAAATCATCTTGCGCGCCTGCTTGAACCCATCCGCCTTCAATATAGCGAAATACACCCCGCTCGCCAACTCACCTCCATTGAAACTCACATCATACGCCCCCGCCGACCTATATCCATCCACCAACCTAACCACTTCCCGCCCCATCACATCATACACCACCAATGTCACGAAGCCTGCAGCTTGCAGCTGGTAGCTGATAGCTGTGGAGGAGTTGAACGGATTTGGATAAGGCGCGCACAGTTCAAAACCGCCGGGCATCCCGGTAGAAGCCGCCAATTCGCCGTCCCAACCCCATATCGACCAATCCGAACCACCGTCGGCGAAATCCATCCCCGGAAGTTTTTCAAATGTGAAACCACCCGAGGCATAAGCCACATTATTTTCCGATTCGCCCATAAATAACACATAGTAATAGGTTCCCGGCGGCGCGTTGGGCGGAACCGACTGCTCCATTTCCCGTATCAAACTGCCCCCGGCTGGCAGGCTGAGCCCCGGACGGTTAATCAGAGGACCTATATACTGCCCGCTGGGCAGGAAAACTCCGATCCAGCCGTCGAAATCCCCGGTAGAACTCATATTGTTGGTCAAATCGACATTATAGGTGAAATCCCCGCCCCCTGCGGGAATTTGAACCGGAGGGTTCACCGGTTCCAATATAGCGGTATAATCACCGGAAGTGATTGTATGCAGCTTGGCGAAAGCGGAAGCGGTGTCGAAATTGGGATTGGTCTCGCCTTCCTCGCTCATCACCAGTGCGGTCATATTCATATCTTCGGAAACCCAGATATAGCTGATAAAGCTCATTTCGTCGTGGTACATTTCGATGGGAATCCCCCACAGAATCAAGTATAAAGTTATATCGATATCGATGTCGTTCCGCAGGCGGAGCGCATCCATCTCTCCCAATGGAACAGCCAATTCCCCCCAGGCGTCCACTTCCGCATCGAAATTCCCTTCCAAATCGAGCCGGTATTCCATTCCCAGCGAGTCGAAATAGAACTGGTAAAAGAATCCGTTCTCCCAATCGTCCAGATAATCCATCGGCAGTTCATACCAAACCATCGGTTCTTCAAAGACCACCGGAATCGGCGTCCCTTCAAATTCAATTCCGAGTCCCAGCAGGTTCAATCCGCCGGGGTTCAGAACATAGTAGATGAATCCCGGGCCTTCTAAACCGAATTGGGATAAATCATCAGCCTCCATCACCAGATTGGCGTTGGGGAATTCCTCCGCAAACGGTGTGGAATCGAGCGATACTACGGTCTGATTGAATTCGGTGGTGGTATCAGCCTGGCTGAAATCCCAATATTGACTGCCGCCCGCCGTCCCCACATTGACCGGTATACCGCCCAATGTATCGCTTTCCGCCAAATAACTCGACTCAATCGCCCAATCGGCTGGAATTTCCAGAAAATCGACCGAAATCTGAGCTGGCGAAACGCCGGTTAACAGGACAAAAGCTGTGATTAGTAGTGCTAAATTCTTCATTGCTACCTCTAATTTGTTATTGATTTTCATTTATGATAAAACTTGAAATATTTTCGGTATGGAATTTATCTTTCACACTCTCATACTTGATACTTGACACTCACATTCACTCCCAGGTCAATCGATAAAACTGAGGTCCTTCTTCCAAGATATCCTCATCCAGATATTCCGAAATCCCCGAATCTCCTATTGGTGTCATCCACATAATATCGAAATATGGATCTTCGGAACGGTAGATATGATAAACCGCCGCCCCCGGAACATCTTCCCAATCCAGCATAACATCATCATTAAAAATAGTAATCGTCAAATTCTCAATAACCAGCGTTTGGTCGAAATAAAACGCCCCAATATCGGCGATGGTGGAATCGGGGTCGAGCGGGCTTTCCGGATCACCAGCATCAATGCAGGGTGATTCAGAGGTCAGATAGAAAGCGGAATCGCCGGTGGTGGAGTAAAATAGGGGGTCGAGAAAGATGTTGTTGTAAACATCACACGAATCCCCGTTGCTATTTACACGATAGTTTTTTCCTAAATAATAAGGCACATTTCCGGCAAAAACAGAATCTGTTTCAGGATATATACAGTTATATGCAACTTCTAACCAGGAGCCACACGCGAAATACATAACAGGTGATTGATTTTCATAAAAAATTGAACTATTGATACTAATCACCCATCCACACATTCGATATATTGCGCTGCCACTATCAGCATCATTGGTATAAAAAACGCAGTTATTTACATAATAACTTGCTAATTGGTTGCATATAGCACCACCTATACCTGCAGAATTGTTATTAATAAGGCAGTTATTAAAAACTGGAGCCGAAGAACTCGCAGCATTAATACCACCACCCTTATAGTTCACCGAATTGTAAGATATATTACAAATATTAAAATTTGGGGTAGAATACTCTCTCGTGTAGATACCTCCGCCGCTGTGATTCGCGTAGTTAAAAGATATTTGTGTATTATCAATATTCGGATTTGAACACATTTCACAAAAAACTCCTCCAGCCCGATATGCAGTATTATTAGAAATGATACAATTACTTATTGTTGGACATGAATAATCAAGTAGGGCAATTCCCCCCCCACATGCATAAACATCAAAATCTACCTGATTCTCTGAAATCAAACATGAATTAATCGAAGGATTAGAGTTCATACATTTAATACCTCCTCCAAAATCCGGGGAATAACAATACGAAATCCGATTATTTTGTATTTTAGGTGATGCAGAATCAAGAAGTATTCCACTTTCAATACTGTATTCAATGCAACAATACATTATGATAGAAGAATCATCCGCAGTATTAAAAAATTTAATTCCCTTCCAATTCTCGTCACCGATCTGACATGTGAAATTAATGCTATCATTTTCACTACCTATTGCTACTAAATAGCCGTACACTTTCATGCTGGCCGAATCATCAAAAAAAAACTCCGCCCCCGCCTCTATCACCAGACTATCCCCCTCCTCAACCCAAATATCCCCCTCCACAATATAAGTCGTATCCTCCAGCACTCCGCTTAACGCCCCGCTGATATACACCTGCCCCCAGCATACTCCGCCGAACATCGATAATATCACCAAACAGATTAGAACCCGTTTCACATTATCCTCCTGTTTTTGTTTTTCCTAATATCCCAATATCCCAATATCCTAACCCGGACGAGCCGCAACCAAATTCGAAATCAAAATCAGAAATCCGAAACAAATTCAAAATTCAAAATTTTAATGATCATTTCGACAATTTTTTGTCGATGTCGCAACGGTAAG
>JABMRZ010000017.1 GCA_013202315.1 Candidatus Tariuqbacter arcticus
CTTGTCCGGAATCGGCTCGATTTTTAAATTCTAAATTTCAAATATTTACTGTTCCCTATCGCAGAAAAATGTCATTCCCTCGTAGAGTATAGATTCCCGCTGAAAACATACAGGAATGACAGTCTGCTAACCCCTAAATCCTGTTTCTTAGTAACTGTAATATTATCAATTTACTGAATAGACCGGATAACCGATTTATATATAGCAAACCGCTTATTCAATACAATGCTTCCAATATATTCCATACTGTTAGTCCTCACTGTGGTGGGAATTCTGGCTTTTTGGGCTTTCCGCTATCCCAACATTTTCCTTTACCTATTCCTGCTGGGTTTGCCTTTTGACCATTTCACAATTCATGTAGGCGTTCTGAATGTTTCAATATCCGATATTGCCCTGGTGCTGCTGCTCTTGGCGTGGTTGTTTGAACTCTTCTTCAAAGGTAAAATAATGATCCGCTTTCCGGGACAAATTTATCTGGCGCTTATGCTGTTGGTATTTGTTATCGGCGCGACTATGTTGTATACCGAACCCCCAAAATGCTACTTAGTAAGTTTTAGTTTCAGCGTGAAAGTCTTCGCCTACATTTTACTGCTTCAATTAATTACAGATGAAAAACAGTATATCAGACTGATAATCATAATATTAATAGGAGCCTTGTTGTCCACCTTCTTGGCGCTCTACCAGCAATATGCCTTTGTGACCGGCGGTCTCGCCAAGCTAAAGACCGTGATGCCTGAAGGAGCTCGAGCCGGCCTCAACACTAACCTGCCCCTCGGTCTATTCCGCCCCCCTGCCGGTATGAACCGCGAAGCAGCCTATGGTATATATTTGTCATTCACAATCTCGATTTTGTTAAGTATGTATTTCTTTCGCCTCTCCAGGAAAATAAAAATAGTGTCGTTCCTTCCACTGATACTCTTCTCCGTAATTCTGATTATGAACGACACCAGGGCTGTTTTCATCGGTATATTACTCGCGTTAATCGTCACAACCCTCCTTTCCAATACCCACGCTCGCTATGCTATAGTGATTATAATATGTTTATTCCCCCTTGTAGTGTCGCCGCTGTATGATTTCCTCTTCCACCATCGTGAAGCATCTCTGATTAGCAGGCGGGAGGTTATTATCCCAGTATTCGAATATGTCTTCAAACACCCTTTCGGAGGTGGAATTCGACACTTCATTAAAACAAGTGAACTGGGCATCGGCGCTCACAGCAGTTTCCTCCAGCTTATGACCTATGGCGGTATTGGAGCTCTATCAATCTATCTGTTTATATTAATTTCGGTAATTGTCAGAGTGAATAGCAGTTTCAGGTCTATTTGGAAAGTGAGGTGGAGTGGCTCCTATCGTTATGCGCTGTTTTGTATGCTGTTCGCTGCCTTTATTTGTACTATTGTCCAATCCGAATTGATTCACCCACGCGCGACCAATAAAGACCATTGGGTCTTCCTCGCCATATTCTACCTGTCACCCTTAATTATCCAAGGCGCAAAACGAGAAGAAAAGGAATACTTCCAGCAAGAGGAAACAGAGGTGGAGAGTAAAAAAAGCCGACGATTATCACAGCCGGCGATTCCCGCTGCGCAAAAAAGTGAAGCCATTACTTGAAGTAAAATCTATACACATCAGACTAAACCCTCATGCGCCGGCGGCGCACCCTGAAGCATGAAAATAATGCCTCAGTCCGGTAGTGTTATCATTTTAAATTATACATTTTACATTTTACATCTTCTGTCCCTTTTTCAATCCAAAGCAAATCCTAAAGCCGCTTCAGCGTGCAATAAGGTAGTGTCAAACAAGACGAGCGGAGTGTCTTCTGCCTTGACCAGCAGTGGTATTTCGGTGCATCCGAGGATGACGCCCTGCGCCCCTCTTTCAGCCATTTCAAGTATCACTTTAAGAAAGCCCCGGTGGGATTCCTCCCGGATTTCCCCCTTTATCAGCTCATCGTAAATCACCCGGTTGACGAAATCCCTACCGGATTCATCTGGGATGACCACCGTTATCCCCTTTTTCGACAGCGCTTTCGGATACAGGTCTTCCGCTTCCATAGTGTAACGGGTACCCAGCAGCCCCACCGTATTCAACCCCTTTTTGAGAATTGCATCCCCGACCACTTCCAGCAGGTTGATCATAGGGACATTCACCGAAGCCTGCACCTGATCGAAGACGATGTGCATTGTATTGGTGGCGATGATGATGAAATCCGTCCCGGCGGATTCCAGCCGTTTTGCCGCAGTCGATAATCCTTCGGCGATTAAATCCCATCGCCCCTGGGCAGGCCATTCGATATACTGTTCAAAGCTGACGCTGTAAATGATGATTTCCGGGTAAGCGTGATCGCCGAATCGCTGAGTGTAGGTGCGGACGATATATTGGTAGTATTCGATGGTCGATTCCGGGCTCATCCCCCCGATTATACCGATGGTCTTGGGCACGATATTTTAATTTCTCGCTGTTTCAGGTAATTACCTTTGATTCCATTATGAGGTCCTATCTCGTCATTCCGGCTTGTCCAGAATCGGTAACTTGAATTTCAGCTAATAGATTTTTAATAAACCGGGAAAAACCTAACCCGGACAAGCCGGAATGACGAGATAGGACCTCATAATGGAATCAAAGGTAATTACCTGAAACAGCGAGAAATTAAAATATCGTGCCCAAGACCA
>JABMRZ010000209.1 GCA_013202315.1 Candidatus Tariuqbacter arcticus
AATAAGTTACAAATCACTTTGTCAAATTCAGGTTAAGATACAAATGACGAGTGACGAGTGACGAATGACAATTAAAGATATCCAACAACGCACCATAGTCGGTGCAATAAGCGCTTAAATCTTCTCCAGCCTCCCCATTAAATAGCCTGCCGCATAACTGATTCTCTCAAAGACTCCAAGGTATCTGAAACTGATTAATCCGTAGATTAATACCCGGATGGACTTCAAAACGCGCAGGATGAACGGCGTGTTTTCACTCGAAACAGGAACGCCCGAATCCGGCACCGGCACAACTAATTCCGGGTGCAGACGCTGCGCTAAAGCGCTCGCATGTCCGTTCCGGTAGCTCTGCGTGCATAATGAACGAAGGTTATTCGGCGGCGGATGATAAGTATAAGTGTTCGGCGCAATGAAGATATAGTACCCCCTGGAGCGGACCCGATGCCGGTATTCCGGATCCACACCCCTCCTGATTACTTCGCTGAACGGGCCTACCTTTAGAAAATTCTCCCGCCGTTGAGCCCAGCATTGAGTGGTCACCATATCGGAATCGGTCAACTCATTCACCACTGGGAACATCATCCTGGGGATTTCTCTGCCAACCCGCCGCTGAAAACGGTTGGCACCGGGCGGAAGCAGAGTTGACGCTCCAACTAATCCAATGCGCTCGTCAGACTTCAACACATCGATTAGGTTCCTCAGTACATCTCTATTTCCTATTTGAATATCATCGTCGAGAAATACTAAAAATTCACCCTTGGAAGCGGACGCGCCCATATTCCGCGCTTTGCCTGAAGGTGCGACTCTATATACTATGATGATTTCGACCGACTTCTCCGTCTGTTCGCTGACAGATTGCAATAACGGAGCCAATTCCTCTTCAGTTTTCAATGAAGGGATGATGACCGAAATCAGCGGCGACTCCACCTCCACCACTTTCTTCACTGTTCCCGCTTCCAGCTAAAAGTCCTCCCTTATGAAATATCGCAGTTTACCGGATTTTTCCGGTCTAAGCTCATTCAAATAATCGAAATTCACTTCCAATTCTTCCCCCAGGAATTGACCAATCTGTTCCCGAACCATCTTCTCTACCGTTTCATCTTTCCCTTGCGAACGAACCATTTGAATGAGGAATTTGGTCTTACTCTTTTGGATGACCCGGAACTGCCGCAAGCCGTATGGTATGAGGCTTTTCGCCATGAAATCGAAGAAGGTGCTGGAAGCCACTTTCCCTCTGGGAGTGACCACTATGTCCGAAACCCTCGCCTCCGCCAATTCAAACAGCGGCAGAGTCCTCCCGCAGGAGCATTTGCTTTCCACCAGCCTGCCCAAATCCCCCAGGTCATATCGCAATAATGGCATAGCTCGGTTCAGAAACGGAGTGATTACCACCCGCCCGAAACCCTCTTCGTCCGGCTCAACGATTTCCAACAGTATCCGGTCCGCGAATATATGCAGTCCCCCTTCCGGGCATTGGAAAGCGATTATCCCGCCCTCGACTGCGCCGTATTCATTAACCGGCTCCGACCCGAAAACCCGTATCAGCGCTGCGCGGTGCGGCTCCAGAAGTGTTTCCGAAGTGATTATCACCACCCTGGGGCGAAAAGGGGGGTCCTCCCCATACTTCTCCCAAAGATATTCAGCCAGCCTCCCTACGCCTGTAGTGTAGCTGTAAATGACCTCCGGTTTGAATTTCGCCAGCTTCGGCGTCAGCGAATCGAGTTGGCTGTCGGACAACTGAAAACAGCTTATCATCTTCTTGTTCATCAGCGCCAGCTTCAAATGAGCCTTCCAAGCCGCGCCTTTGCTGTCGAATGCCCGCCCCCAAATGTCCAATTCCCGCGCGCCGGGATAAATCTTCCACCAGCTTCTTCCGTGCAGTTGAGCCGCCTGGTTCCGTTGATCCCAGTCGCTGTCATACAGCACCGATAGCGCAATACCGGTCGTCCCTGATGTGCGCCCTTCTATCAGCGGTCCCTGATAATCAGGATTGTGAAAGGCGGCGGGATTTCTATTTATATCCAATTTAGTGGTGATGGGGAGGGCGCTGAAATTATCCGCATCTTCGGCTTTGAACCCAAGCTTCTTGAACAGCGCTTTGTAATACGGCGTTTGGGCTGCGATTTCCAATGTGCGGCGCAGGTTGTCGGTCTGAATTTTACTCAACTCATCCTCATTCAGCCGCTCAATGGTCTGATAACTTGACAAATACTGCGCGACCCTGTGTCCCTTCAGCTTCTGAGTCATAGGATAATATATGTGCCGGGTCAATACAGTCCGCATAAGTTTCAACCGTCGGTGATTTCATTGAAAAAGCCAGCCAGTTTCTCACTCAGCGCCGGCCAGGAAAATTCCATTACATCTTCCAGCGAATGTTTGACTTTAAGGGCGCCGTTTTTATGGGAATCGTATATATCCAGAAGCGCATCGGCAATCTCCTTCACATCCTCCGGCGATACGATAACCCCCGCTTCAAATCGGCGTATTAAATCAGCCGTTATTCCATCAGGAGGGACTACGGCGAATATAAACCGTCTTGATGCGAGATATTCGAATATCTTGCCGGGGATGAAATCCGTTAGATTCTTCGCCTGAGGCAAATACAAAACATCAGCGGTATTCAAGAGTTCAATCACTTCACTATGTGGAATATACGGTCGAATTTCCACAACCGATTTGAGAGGTTCGACATTGGCTTGAGCTCGATATTCATCGGGAATCATCCCCACCAACACCACTTGCAAATCCTGTCCAAGCTGGGGCTTGGCTTTTATCGCTTCTTTTAAACCGTTGAAAAACGCTTGCGGTGTTCGGCGCTCATAGAACATTCCGGCGAAAATAATCCGAAGATGCTCATTTTCCAGCGGGGGAGCCATACCCTTAAAATCCTGAATATCAAAGCCGTTGGTGATGGTTATAAATCGCTTAGCTTGTGAATTGGGGGTTCGGCGGCGGAATTGTTCTGTAGTAGCGGATGTGGTGGAGATTATCCCTTCAGCGTTCTTGAGACACATTCTCTCTAAACACGACTCAATCTTATTCCGTGAACCGGAAAAGATTCTGAACGGGTTGGCAGCCCATGGATCCCTATATTCCGACACCCAGGGAAGCCCGGTCAATTTACGCAGAATCAACCCCGCTATCGAAGCGCCGAAGGGGCCGGAAGATGAATATATCAAAACCGGACGGTGCCTAATGATTATATATAATCCCCATAATACCGCCAGCGGAACCCACCATATAGCATGATCGGGGATGCTGATACTGTGGAATAGCCTGCGGATTAACCGGGCAATGTTAGAATTTCCACCACCAGAATCCTTTTGGGAGCCGTTCTTAACCTGATTTCCACCCTGCCGTTTCAATGCCATCACTATGCGATAAGGGTCGAAGCTTGGCGCTCGGTATACTTTGATATCTTTGGGAATCTGCCGCTCCCATTCCTCATCGATTATATCGTTCCCCCATCGGGAAACGGTCAGTACGATGGGCTGCCAGCCCTGCCTCGGCAAAAGCTGAGTGAATCGCACCTTCCGCTGAATTCCACTCCCAGCCAGGGGCGGAAAACCGAAAGCTATATACAGAAACCGCCTTTCAACTCGTACGCTCATCGTAATCCCAACTTTTCCTTCAACCATCCCCAATGCACGGATAAGGGGTATTTCAATATATTTCGCCGATAGAATCCCTTAACCCATTCCCAAAGCTCTTCTTCGGCTCGGTGAGCCGCCTTACCGTATCGCGTCATTTCATCCTCGAAACTGTTCTTAGTATATATGAAATTTGAGAATTCCTCCAATCGTCGATGAAAATCATCGAGCTCTCCCCCCTCTATCGGATAAGGTCTGAATGTGTCATCTATATAATAAGGCATCGCTTCATATTCAATTTCCCTTTCATCGCTGAATCTTAGTCCTAAAGCGAACCCTTCCTTAGTCAGCGGGTAGGGCATATCTGAAATGAAATTCCCCAGACTATAGGCGATTACTTTATCTTTATATATTTCGATACCTTGAGGGACATGTGGATGGCAGCCAATCACCGCATCAGCCCCGCTGTCGATGAAACGATGCGCCCATTTGATTTGCAGGGGACAAGGCTGATGAATGAATTCTTCCCCCCAATGTAAATAAACTATCTTCCGTTCAGCGCAGGATTTAGCTAACAGAAGACAAATCTCCGCGCCTATTTCATCCAGCTTCCCAGAATACATTAAAACCTTTTCAGGGTAGGGGGGACGACTATGATGAACCGGCAAAATGTCGGCGGCGATGATTTCAACTTTGAACCCATTGAGTTTTATGATTCGAGACGGCTTATCCGCCAGCCCAATCACTATAAAACCGCTGTCTTCCAACCGCTCTATGGTATATGTCGCCCTCTTTTCGCCATATTCCATCAGATGGTTATTCGCTATAGACAGAACGAGGAAACCTGCGTCTTTCAATGCGGGCAGAATAGACTCATCCGCCAGCAATGGTTTCCTCCTCGCTTCTCTGCCAGGCGCGATTGGACCTTCCAAGTTTCCGATTACCAGTTTCCCTTCCCGCAGACGAGGCTTGATCGGCTGGAAAAAGCAGTCGCTCCCTTTCCTGCCGAGGACCTTGTTTATCCCGAACCCCCGGCTGAAATGCCATTCCCCCAGCATCAAGTCTCCGGTGAAAACCGCATCAAAAAACGGCTTCATAGCAGGACCGGCTTCTTTTCTTGGATGGAACGCTTAATACTAAGGGCAGCGGTCGGGTCCAATAACCATACTACCGCCGAATATATCATTATAATTACTACACCCGCGGGGATCAGGGTTAAGAGATTGGAAAGCGGTATTATCCCGCCGGCTAAATACTTTATCGGCGCCATCGCAATTATCGAGGCCAATATCGGAATCTTGAACACCCGGAAAAAATCTATGAACTTAACACCGATGAGTTCCTTAAGCCATATCAGCAGAATACTGAGGGTTATTACCCAAGCCAAGGAAAAAAGCCAAGCCACCCCGGTGATCCCGTATCTCACCGTCACCGGATAGATGAATACCACTAATATTACGAAGCAGATGAGCGCATTGAATAATAGATGTTTCGTCTTCCCAAGAGCTAAGAAAAC
Source organism: Candidatus Tariuqbacter arcticus (assembly GCA_013202315.1). Taxonomy (GTDB): domain Bacteria; phylum Electryoneota; class Tariuqbacteria; order Tariuqbacterales; family Tariuqbacteraceae; genus Tariuqbacter; species Tariuqbacter arcticus. The sequence continues at coordinate 5,107 of JABMRZ010000209.1, forward strand.
ATTCCCCGTCGACGCTCCAAGCGCTCTCATAAACGCATAGACTCCAAAAGCCTGAAGAGGCGCAATGGCTTCAACCCATTTGGTGTCGTAAAGAGCCCGGAATAGGTCGCCCCCAAATAGAGGTATCCCAATGCATAATGGAACCATTATATATGCTGTATGTCTCAAGGTTATTATATAGGCATTCTTCAAATCCCTGATGCTGTTGCTGAGGCGGGAATAAGTGGGGAACATTACCGTGTTCAATATAAAGACTATCTCTGTAACAGGCAGACTGATGATAGTGAAGGAAAAAGCAAAGTAGCCAAGCTGTTCCATATCCCACTTTCTGCCTATCACCACAATACCCATATTATGAACAAGAAACCATACTAAACCGGATGCGAAAAGAGGTATGCCGAAGGATAAAAGTCTGCGGGCGATCGCAAAATCCAAGCGAAACCGCAGTCTGAAGGGTGAAGCTCGCCAGAAAAGAACTGTTTTGGTGAGGTTCATTACCACCATCCCGGCTATGATGCTCCATACATTTCGCAAATAATAGGCCAGGGTGATGGCGGTGATGACTTGAAGGAGTGCCGGCAGTGTCTGCGGGATTACCTGCTGCTTGAATTTCAAGTCCTTGGATAAAATTGATTTGGGAATCGCGCCCGCGGCAAAAATAAGGAAGTTGATTCCCAGTATGGGTATGATTAGCTGCAATTCGGGGGTCCGGTAATATTCCGAAAACTTCCCCGCAAAAGCAGCCGCTATGATAAAAAGCACTGCCCCTTGTAAAAGACGCAATGTCAGCGCTGTATGAGCGGCGGTTCTGGTGTCGCCTTTATATTGGATGAGAGCTCGTCCAACTCCAAAATCGCTGAAAAGCTCCATCCCGCCGATGGCAACATTGGCTATCGCGATTATACCGAATACTTCCGGCACTAAAAGCTTCGCCAATACTAAATTCGACAGCGCCGCTAAAATCCTCACGGTGGTCGAAGCCAGAGTGATCCAGGCAACCCCCCTGATGACCGCCCTCTTTAAACCGCCCGAACCGTCTACTTCCGAAGATTCGCCGCTCGAACAATTGTTTTGAAGGCGGACTCTTTTATTGTCGTTCAAATATAGCCATTCTTAAAAATAAAGTCTTATCTTATATACATTTAAATAATATTCCTAAGTATTTGATATGTAGGGG
>JABMRZ010000210.1 GCA_013202315.1 Candidatus Tariuqbacter arcticus
AAATAAACATACAGATAACAAAATTCTATGGGATATAGCTATAATGTTACCAATATACAAATGGAGGCATTATGCCCAAAGAGCCTGAAAAGGAAATCCATCTGACCATCCCCATGCTTCAAAACATGGAACTCGCCGCCACCAAAACCGCTGAAGCTGTCGCTGAAGTGATGCATCTGGACGAAGAAAAAACCACCGAGGTTTCAATGGCGATTATCGAGGCTTGCCTTAACTCCTTCGAACATTCCAGAAGCAGGGACAGGAAAGTCTACATCACCTTCAGGGTCAAGGAGGACCGGTTGTTGATTATCCTTAAAGACTACGGAGGCGGTTTCGATCCATCTAAGCTGGAAGAGCCGAAAATGGAGAATAAACTGAAGCCCGGCGTCCGTAAGCGAGGCTGGGGGCTTAAACTTATGGAAAGTATGATGGATTCGGTCGAAATAGAATCCGGTCCCCAAGGAACAACTATCACTATGACTAAGAAAAAATAACATTAACTACAGTAAACTACAATGGAGAAATAAAAATGATGGAATCTTTCACAGTAAATGTTCGGCAGGATAACACCGTGTGGATATTCACCACACACGGCTACATCAATAACCTTGCAGGCGAAACCATCGCTGAAAAGTTCGATGAAATTGTGAAGGGAGGGGGAAGAAAATTCCTCCTAAATCTGGCGGATACCAGACTGATTAACTCCATCGGTGTATCGATTCTGATCGAAATCCTGGAAAAAACTTTAGAGGTTGAAGGGGAAATGGCTTTCTGCAATTGCGCTCCAATCGTGGAAAAGACATTCAAAATTATGGGGATGATCCAGTATGCGAAAATATATACGACATTGGAAGATGCTGTAAGCGAAATGGCGTAAATATATAATGACCATCTGTTTAATTCTTGTTGAAAAATTCCCTTTTGTGTCATTCCCGCGAAAGCGGGAATCCAGATATGTTAATGTTATTTATAGACTTCCGTTTTTCTCCGGAATGACGATATGATGCTATTTCCACTAAATTTAGTGCTTTTTCAACAGGAACTATTTAATACAACAAACATATCGGAGCAGGAAGATGCGTGATATCTCCAAACTCCGGATCCAGCACCAGGCGCTTTGCTTATCTCCAATGATGCTTATAACGCATTGAAGAAGAGAGAAGGCATAGTCCCTCGCGAACCGATAACCGTCAAGGGTAAAAAGAAACCTATCAAAATATATTCCTGGAAAGAGGAGGATTAAAATGAATACTGCAGGCAAATACCTAATCATTATTGCAATGCTGTTCATAGCGGTTGCAATTACAGCGGCGCAAGTAGAAGCCGCCGTCAATGTCGATTCGCTCTACAATCGGGCGATGGAAGTCTACGAAGACAAGAATTATCTCCTTTCCGACAGCCTGACCACCCTGGCGCTGGCGGAAATCGAAACCCTCGACGAAGAAACCGGGGAAAAAACCGCAAAAAGGTATGATAAAAAGCAAATATATGAAGCTGAGTTAGAAAAGCTGGAAGGACGCCCGGCTATGGAAGTGGCGGATCAGTTCTGGGATGAAGGGAAAAAGTGTCTGGAAAGTCTGTTCTCCATCGACTAAAAAATCAACCCCTTGCGCATTGGTAATTGTAATTTCCCGCCTATCCCATCTATGAAAGCGAATAAATGGATAAAAAAATAAAAAATACTTGACAAATAGGAGGGAATTGGGTTTATTTGGGGGAGGAAGGGGGGAAGGTGTTGGATTTCATCCCAATATTGAACAACGGAACCGGAAATGTAACCAGGGACGGAGTATTGAAGCCGATAGTGGTGAGGGTGGAAAAGTATATAATATAAATAGTTATTTAACCATCAATAAGTGATAAGGGAATTAAAATGAAAAACGCTAAAGAAATATTAAAAGACCCTATCAAAGCAACACTCTTCGGAAAATTCTACGAGGAGATTGTATTAGGATGGTTTAAGGAGAAAACAGGTTTTGCTCCCTTTGACGGTAAACCAAGGATATACTGGAAGGACGTAGAATCTGTCAAGGGGGGTGATGAATCAGTATCTAAACTTAAAGATGCTCTTAAATATGCTCTTGAGAAAAGGAAAAAAGAAGGGCATCATTGCACACCTGATGGTTTCCTGCAAAAAAATGGCAAATTCTACATCTGGGAAGCGAAAAACTGGCCGCTATGGCCAGAACCATTAACAAACTGTCTGTATAAAATGCCTCAAATTCTCGCAAAAAAGGCGTTTCATAAAACTAAAGAGTATGAAGTTCATGGAATCCTTTTTTCCTGGTGGTCAAGACCCGAAGGTGTGGAATCTTTAAAAGAAGAAATAAAAAGCTTGATAGAACCCCGCACCTTTGATATATTTTTCACAGCAGAGATACTTAAAGAATGCATTAATGAACAATATTCCTGGTATTTAAAGATAATTCAAACAGAAAAGGAAAGGGTAGATGAATTATTTAGAAACTTAAAGGGGGATTCATAATTGATGGTCACATAACCTAACAGAGCGTTATTATATACGGTGCCTCGTACCTCTAACCAGATTCCCATTCGGGAGACTTCAGATACACTCAGTCCGTTGTACACTGTGATGATTGAATGTTAAAAAACATTATAAAAATCTTTGTAATGCTATCATCTCATCTAATAATTCCACTAAGTAGGACTAATCATGCCCCCCTTCCTATCCAAAACCAAATACCTATCCGTCATTCAATGCCACAAACTGCTGTGGCTGTCTATAAACAGACCTGAACTTATACCGCCGGTGTCGCGCGTTCAACAGCGGATTTTCGAGCAGGGTACGGAAATCGGAATAATGGCACGGGAACGGTTTGACGGCGGGGTATTGATTGAAGCGGAGCATAATCAAATCCCGCTGGCGCTTCAGCAGACGGACATTGCAAGCCAGCCTCATCCCCACCGGTTCGCATAAACTTGGAAAGTTTCATCTGGTGGGGAAATTCATTCCTGCATCTGTCGTCGGCGGGGATTACTTCGATTTTCGCTTGTTGGATGACGGGCGGTTGATTGTGGTGATGGGTGATGTTTCCGGGCATGGGCTGCCGGCGGGAACATTGGTGGCTATGGCGAAAGCATCGCTGATTACCGTTCATCGGTCAAAGAATGTTGACTTCCAAGACACTTTGGATGCTATAAATGAAGTCATCCGCAGGAGTTCATCCGGCAAGATGATGTTTATGACCTTCTGCTACCTGGTAATCGAACCGGAAAAGGGGATAATCGGCTGCAGCGCCAACGGTCATCCCTTCCCCCTGATAGCGCATAAGGATGGGACTGTGTCCGAAATCGCCACCATCGGAGGCTACCCCCTTGGCGTGAGGGACCGTCAGGATTTCAGGATAATCGAAGCCGATTTTCAAACTGGCGATACTCTGTTAATGTTCACCGACGGTCTGCCGGAACAAGTGAATTCTGAAGGTGAACCCTGGGGTTATGACAAATTCCGGGATGTATTCGGAGAATTGGCTGGGAGTAAAAAACCCGAGAAGGTGGTGGACGGACTTCTGGAAAGTGGATTGAAATATTCCGGTGATGCGGTGCAGGGGGACGATATGACAGTCATAGTGATTAGGTATGATATTGAGTGATTAGGCGCTTATCGCTGCGACATCGATAAAAAATTGTCGTTATTTCTAATTTTTCAGAACTATTACTTCATTACTTATTTTACTGTGAATCTATCAATTTCGAATTACGGATTACGGTAGGGACAGAAC
>JABMRZ010000211.1 GCA_013202315.1 Candidatus Tariuqbacter arcticus
GGCGGGAGCGGGGAAACCGCCAGTCGGTGGACTAAAGCCCAAAGCCTATAGCCTACAGCCTATTTTCAGGGTAAAATAATAAATCACATAGACTATAAAATCCGAGAAAAACGACTCGAAGTATCACTTTGTTATTTTAAATATAAATTTTCCTACCATAAAATCGCCTTTAATATCGCATTCGTACCAGGCGACTCCATTGTCGGCTTCCCTTTTCTTGATTTGAAGTTTAGGGTTAAGATTCGACTTTATCCAAGATAGATTCTCCGTGAGGAAGAGGATGGTTCTCATTCGATTTCCAAAATAATATTCGTCCTTGTATATTTCAACATTTTTATTTTGTCCAATTTGCGCGATGGAATCGGTGATGAATTTCAAGACATTATAATCAGATAGCATATAGGTGACTCTGCGCCAATCGTATTGCTGCCCCGATACGATGATAATGGTGGTTTTGGGGTCGTATTCGGCTCCAATCGCACTGCTCCAGGCGAGGTTATGACAATCGATTTGGCTTATGCGGGAACGGGTCAAGGTATCCAATTTGCGGAATGAACTTTTCAGAAAGCTTTCCGGCTGTGCTCCAGAGCCGGGCGGTGGTATTTTCGAGGGATAAAAAAGGAAATAACCCGCCGATAAAATTAAGACTACCAATAAATAAGGAGTGCGAATTAGGTTTTTTCTTTTTATATTCCAAGCGAAATAATCGTCCATCCATTTCACTCCAAGAATGAGCATTCCCGGGAAATAGAGCAGTATATATCCCGGTTTAACTAAGTGAAACATCAACTGAAATATCAGTTCAGGCAGGAAGCCGATAAGCAGGAAGGTTTCAGCTTCGTTCCCTTGAAAATCCCCTTGAAGAATTTTCCTCCTTTGCCGCAGAAAAATAAATGGCAGCGCCCATCCCCAGCCGATTATTATCCAGGTGAACGCCTTGGTCAACATAATGAGGTGATTTTGCAGGGGGGCGCCCATAAAGACGCTGGAACGGGCGGTTGTGGTTGAAAATAAAGAATATAGGGATGTATTGAAATTAATATTGGAAAGCGCAATTGTTGGCAGGAGCCAAATTAGATTGCCCATTGTGAAAGCGAGTGCAAGGAGGGGGATTTGTATTAATCCCTTCTTCCAATCCAGGCAATACAGCAATAATGGAGCGAGGAAAACCATCACATCGGGGCGAAGTGCGCCTGAAACGCCCCATAATAAACCGGTTAAGGCTGTCCTTTTCCAAGACGATTTCAGTCGAAGCGTGAGGAATAAATTCGCCAGCCACACCCAAACAACCGCGCCTCCAAGGTAGAGGGAGGTTACTTCCCCATAGAACCAGACTAAGGGATTCGCCAGAGCGATGACGGCGGCTATTTTCCCCGCCGTTTCATTGACTAATCGCTTCCCAAGTAAGTATACTCCCCAGATTAAAAGCAGTGAATTCAGGATGTTCATTAATTTCCAGGCTGAATGGTCGGCGCCGGTTATTAGCTTGATGATTTTCGCTGTGAAAACAAAGCCTATGTAGCCTGGCGCCTGGGGGCGGTCTTGGGAGATATTGAAATCATCGGCGGCGAAGACGAGGTTGACCGAATCCCAATCGAAGGGCGTTTTTTCGAGGAAGGGGAGGCGGGAAGCGAGGACTACTAAGACTAGTGCGACGAATAATATTTTGCGTGAAAGCGGCTTCAATATAATGAATGTTTAAGATTTATGTTTTGTGTTGTCAATTTCAATAAAAAGGATTGAGTTGTCTTTAAATTTAGCAGAAGAAGGCTATATAATCAAATAGTCAGAGACCAAAATAATAACCGTTATACTTGACAAAGGTTGGGAAAATTCGTATATTATCAAACATTTTACAATTTGACGATGAAAAGTTTATTCAGTGAAAAAACAAGAAAAGCTTGACAATAAAAGTGTTTTTTAATATTTAAAGTAAAAAATAGGAGTAAATCAAAATGCAATTCGATTTAAAATCGGCTGTCAGCCATTGGAAGGAGCTGAAAGACACTATTTGCACCATAGGATTGGTGACTAAAACTGATTTTAAACTCGAAGATATTCATGGGGTTATCAAAGAAGTCCAAGAATTATTTCCACAACTAACTGATTTTAAACTCGAAGATGATGAAAAGACATATCTCCTGAAGAATGAGAAGACTATGGTCGAAAGAAGGATGCTCTTTAAAATCGATAAATTTAGGATAATTAACTTGGCCTGGGATATCCAGGTCGATTTTCCGGATAAGGAATTAATAAGGAAATTATTCAAAATAATTGAAGAGAAATCCGATATAGAACCTTTATTTCTCGAATATATCGATTTCAAATTTGCTACCTATAGCTACAAAAATGTGAATCATTACAATGTTATTCGTGATACTTTTTTTAATAGTTCACCTCTTAAAACATTTTTTGATGGTTATAGGATTTTTAACAATGATGTTTCCGGTAAAGCTTACATTGACTATATCCGTGCCTGCGCCATTAGTATTGCAAGCAATGTATCATCGGAAGAGGTTTTGCAGAATGTTTATCAGAGAGATACATTGATAGCGCAGATAGGAGTAGTACAAACTAGGGGATTTACCGAACCTGATTTCAATTTATCTGAGAATGTCATTGAAAATATAGAGATAGCCTCTGAAATTATTTCTAAGAAATTTATTCCCTATGTTTTAAATCCACTTGACGAAAACCTTTTTAAGGAAAAAGCGGAGGAATAGAATTTTGGTGTTACTGCAAATTACACAAGGAACATCGTCTGTTTCACAATTGGAACTCAGCATTATTTTTGTCTCTATTCAAGCGTTTGCCTATTTATTAGTTACTGTTATTATTCGTATTTACGATTCAATAACTGATCCCGTTAGAAAAATTGTACACCAGTTATCTCAAGTCAATCAGGATTTGAGGGGAGATGTTAAGAATGGAATAGAATCTCTAACTAAAAATGTGGATAAAATTTCAAGTTCAATAAAAACACTAAATAATAATGTGGAAATACTTAATTCCAACATGAAGAAACTTGTAGATTTGTTTGATAAAGCATTTGGTCATTAAGGAGTTGAAATCTTGCTTTTTACAATTTGTTTAATTCTCTTTTTTTCTTGGATAGCATTAGTTATCCTCATAAGAATTTCGAATAGAAAACGGGATAACGAACTTTTGCGGGAAATCGAGCTTCAGATGCAGGAGGCAGGAAAAACGGGCGTCGAAATTCGCAAAAGGTTTCAAGAGACCGCAACAGAGCTCGATGAGCTTGATGAGCAAATGGAGGAAACAAATGCCCGTATGAGCGAAACAAACATACAGATGGATGAAGTAATTAAGCGGATGAGTGAAAGAAGTGGAGAGATGGGAATGACTATTAAGCAATTAGGAAAAGTGATAGAAGAAGCGTCACAAAGTGATGGCTACCTTCCAGAGAAATCATCATCAATTAAGGATACATTATTAAACTATGGAATTTCTAAACTTAAAAAGGAAATAGACAGAATTAACTATCCCGAAGAACTCGAAGGTTTTTCAATTGGCTACTATGGGAAAGCCTATTATAAAAATAAATTTGCTGTTGAATTATCGATTTTTCAACTGAGTGGAAAAAATATCAAGGAGCTTGGCATAGTTGGCCCTATTAAATATGAAGATATTATCAAACCTAAGAAAAAGCCCATAGATATTCAGGATAAGGAGGAAGTTTTAATTCCATCATTTATTATGAAAAAGAGTTAGATTTCATTACAAATGTAGCTTTTATTCATAGCGATTCAAGCTGTCATACCTATGAAATTACTTACCTATTATAAATCAAATCTATTTGAATCGTCATGCCCCTCACAACAATAGAAAAAATAGCAGCTAATCACGGCGGATCGCCGGTCCGCCCCGGTGAAATCGTATGGATTACCATCGATTTTCGCAGCGCGCGGGATTTCGGCGGCGCCAATGTAATCAAGAACCTGCTGAAAAACTACAATCGCGATTACATTCAGGATAAGTCGAAGACCGCATTCACCTTCGATACCAACGCTCCGGCGAACACCATCGCCTATGCCGATAACCAGCATTTCATCCGCCTCTTCGCCAGGGAACAGAATATTCCCCTTCATGATGTGGATTGCGGAATTGGTACTCATATCGCCCTCGAAAAGGGATTGGTGTTCCCCGGAGAAACCGCGGTTGGAACCGACAGCCATTACAATATTATGGGCGCAATCGGCGCGTTCGGGCAGGGAATGGGCGACCAGGATATCGCCTTCATCTTCAAAACCGGGAAGACCTGGTTTCAGATTCCTGAAACGGTTAAATTGACCATTCGCGGGAAGCTTCCAACCGGGACCACTGCAAGAGACTTAACGCTGAAGGTAGTGGGAACTTTGGGGACAGAAAAAGCATTGGGGAAGGCGGTGGATATTTTTGGGGAAGTGGTGGACGAATTGGACTTGGCGGGGCGAATCACGCTATCATCGATGGCGACCGAAACCGGCGCAATCGCTTTCTTCATCAAGCCGAACGAGGCGGTGCGGGAATTCTGCGTCAACCGAAATAAGAACCGGCATTTTGAACCGGTTTGGGCGGATGAAGACGCCGAATACGCTGATGAAATAGGAATCGATATTTCAGATTTAAAGCCGCAGATAGCCTTATCGCCCTCCCCAGTAAAAGTAGTGGATGTGGCTGAAGTCGCGGGTAAAGCGATTGACTCTATATTCCTGGGTTCATGCACGAATGGACGCTATGAAGATTTCGCCGCCGCCGCAAAAATAATCGACGGACACCGAGTGAAGGAAAGGGTTATGTTCAAGGCAGTGCCTGCCACCAGGGAGGTTTACAGCAGATTACTGGCGGAGGGCGTCATCGCGGCGCTTTTCAATGCGGGGGTAATTGTATCTCAGCCGGGATGCGGAGGTTGCGCTTCCGGGCAGTTGGGAATGACAGGTAAGGGTGAAGTTCAGTTATCCACTTCCAACCGCAATTTCCCCGGTAAGCAGGGGGCGGGCGAAACCTATTTAGTATCCCCGGAAACCGCCGCCTACAGCGCGCTTGAGGGCGTCATCACCAACCCTTTCCAATGAATATTGGACGCTGAACGATGAAAAATATCGGCTTGATTCTTGATTTACACAATTTTTATCATTATATTTGAAAGATTCGGGATAGATTTGCCTATCTGCTGAATAATATTGCGTTTTCTATATCAGAATGATTCATAAGCCGCTTTAGCTCAGTTGGTAGAGCAACGGACTGAAAATCCGTGTGTCCCCAGTTCAATTCTGGGAGGCGGCACTGATAGCGAACCCCTGCGAAAACAGGGGTTTTTTATTGGTTCTTCGCTAAATCGTGTGGGTAATTCAAGCTAATTAACCACGAATGAACACGAATAAGCACTAAACAGTGAACAGAGAACCGAAAACAGAGAACCGAGAAAAGAGAACAGAATGTCTCAAGTCTAGCTTCTCAAAGTTCAACAAAAA
>JABMRZ010000212.1 GCA_013202315.1 Candidatus Tariuqbacter arcticus
TATTACTTCATTACTTAATTTACTGTGAATCTTTCTCTTTTTAATTTCCAATTTCTAGTGTCTAACTGCGAAGCCCCTTCTTCCGGGCGCAGTCCCGGACGAGGCGTAGATACTTACTCATCCGATGTAAGAGTCCATATCTTACAATGTTCTATATTTTTAATAGACAATTAGTTACGAGTTAAAATCGAAATACCGGTAACATTTTAGTGCTTTGAAAATTTAAAGTTAATTATAAGAAATTTACTCTTGTCGGGGTTGAGACAACCCCGACTCCACGGTTGTAATGCTAATCATGTGGAGGCGGGATTGTCCCCAATCCCGCCAGCTTCAAAGAACTAAAGTGTTACAAATGCCGAAGTGTTTTGAATTTTGAATTCTTAATTTTAAATTATAAATATTTTTGGCTAGAATTAATCCCGGCGCATTGAGAAAAAAGACCAATATAAAGCAGATCGCCCGCAATCGCAAAGCTTTTCACTTATACGAAATCGTCGACAGATATGAAAGCGGGATCGTTCTTCAGGGCACCGAAGTCAAAGCGCTGCGGGAAGGACGAATCAGCCTGAAAGACGCTCACGCCGAAATCAGAGGGAATGAAATATTCATTGTGAAGTTGTATATAGGACCCTATTCCGCCGGAAACATTAACAATCACCAGCCTGAAAGGACTCGCAAACTTCTGCTCCACCGTCGTGAAATCCGCAAACTCACTGGCAAGGTGTCTGAACGAGGTTTCACCTTAATCCCTTTGACGGTGTATTTCAAGAAGGGTTATGTGAAGGTTGAATTGGGGCTTGCCCGGGGGAAAAGCGTGTACGACCGCCGCCGGACAATCGAGGAGCGTGAGAGAAATCGAGAAACCGAACGCGAAATCAGGGACAGTCAAAAGCGAGGATGGTGATAATATGTATAGGAGGATTAATTGTGCGTTTTTCAGCGACAGCGAATGGTAATGAAAAGGTCATTGATATTTCTCTGTTTAATAATATCCATTCCGGGCATAGTCTATGGCGCAGAAGCGGGGTTTGATAATCTTGGTTTTTCCTTCCAGCGCGGTCTCGATTACTATCGCTGGGGGACTGCAGCTTCCGATATGTTCTACCTCGCCGGTCAATCCTTCCGAGGTCAAAGTGATATATATGTTATGTTGAGGCAGCCGCCCGGGTTTCCTGACCAATGGAAAAGCTCCATTAATCTCAACGCTAACTGGTCAAAGCCGATGGGAAGCGGCAATAAATTGACCGGGAGCGTCGGTTCGGAATTCTTCTCCGACCAGCAAGTCAGCCAGAGCCCTCCTTTTCAACTTAACCAGTTGTTTCCTCATACTTCCAACCTCAATCCAGCCGGAGGCGGTCTGACCACCGGCTTGAACAACCGTATACTCAGGCAGTCTGCCGGTATGGGAATCGCATTACGGGAATTGTATGGACTTAACCTCACTCCGCAGGCAGGGATATACGGGGAGAGGATTATGGATATTTCCGCAGTGGGTCCCACCGGGAACATCGGTCTTGAGGGGTGCGAGTTGGATTGGGGAGGTTTTCAGACCAGCATCGCCGCTTCCGCCAACGGGCAGTTCCTTCATCAGAGGACTCACCACGAAATCACCGCTAATTTCAGCGCCTGGAAGGAATATTCCCCCGCTTCATCGAATTTTTTCACTGCCGATTACCGCAATTATGTACGCGAATTCCCGTTGTCGGCTGAGGTCACCGACCGCCGTTATGAAGAAGAATACCGTTTCGGCGACATCTTAAAATACAATATTTACGAACCTTTTGAACTTATTTTAGGTATGAATCTCGTCCGCCGCCGGGTTGAGCCGACCACTTTCGATGCGACAAATCGTCTGGATGAGCTTTCGACCGGAGTCTCCGCCGGTTTCAGCGGAAGGCTGAACGAACATTTTGTCAGTTTCACTTTCAACGCTGACGGACAGAACAAGTCTTACCCCTTCCGCACCGTTAAAGGGAGACAATACGGACTCACCGCTGAGGCGATTCTTTCGCTGCACCAGGATTCATTGAAATTTTCGAGTATGTTGTCTCGCTATAAGTACGATGTATCGCCGGAGGAATACAGCATCGACACCCGCGATGAAATTCGTCATTCGTACAAGTTGATTCATTACCACCCTTTCGGTAAGGGTTTGGAAATTGAGACTCAACTTCGCACCGACCTTTATCATTTAGTCTATTTGAAATCCGACCGCAGCGCCGATAACAACTGGGAACGGTTTTTTCTTTTTTCGCCGGAAGTGCGATATAATTCACGGACTTGGAGCCAACGCGCCCGCTTCAGGGTTTCCGCCAACTATATTGACTACGATTTTGAGGCGTCCGCTCCGCCCAGCCGGGTATTCCGCAAATTTTCAGTTGAGGATTCGCTGTATATTAACATCGCTGACGATTGGAGTCTGAAAATTCAATATCTTTTGTTACTTGAGGACGGCGGCATTTTAGATTGGGACGCTTTCATTCAGGAATTGTCGGACAAGTACCGGACCAATAACGGCAGCATTATGTTCATCCGTCGGCTGGGTTCGCTCAGTTGCGGATTCGGCTGGGCATACTATCATCGAAAAGCGTACCATACCGGCTCTTTGGGTGGACTCAGCTTGGGGGAGAGAGTGGAAAGCGCTGGGCCTCTGACTTCTATTTACGGTGAAGCCCCTTATGGATTCCAGCTTGAATTCACCGCCAGCTACCGCCGCATCAAGGAAACTTCCAAAGACCCATATTCTCAGGCTATGATGGATTTAACGCTACTCAAATCGCTGTGAGTAACAGCCATCACAACCGTTTCTATATCGCCCCCGGCGATTTTAGCGGGGATACCTTCCGCATCTCCGCGGGCGAACTGCGCCATTTTAAAGTAAAGCGCCTGCAGCCGGGGGATACCCTGACCGCCTTGGACGGCGAAGGGGGCGAATTTAGGGGTGAAGTGATTAGAATCGACCGCGGAGGAGCGCAGTGCGCCGTCATCGAAACCATTATCCACTCCCCTCCCAGTCGAAAAATCTCCCTGGGAATTGGGATTATCAGGCCCGGGGCGCTCGCTTTCGCTTGTGAAAAAGCCGCCGAATTGGGGACCTGGTGTATCATTCCCATATTGGCAGAACGCTCCAACCGCGTACTATCGCAGAATGAAATCGACCGCCTGAACCAGATAACGCTATCATCTATGAAACAGTCGGGGTCTTACTATCATTCTCGAGTATTGTCTCCCAAGACTATTCCAGCGCTATTCACCGAATATTATGGAATTCATCGTTTTATTCATACAGATATAGGCGGCGGCTCAATTTATGACCTGCCCGATTATGAGGAAGACTTGCTCGTTTTAGTTGGACCGGAAGGCGGTTTCACCGATGATGAAGTGAAATTGATGAACGATTTTGGAGCGGTTTTAGTTTCCCTGGGAGGATCGAGGCTGAGGAGCGAAACCGCGGCGGTGGTCGCTTTGGGATGCCTTTTTACAAAATAAATGTGAAGATTTCTTGATTTATTGCCGATTTATTGCTATATTTAGACTATAAAAATGAAAGGAGGTGTTCGAACTCAGTGCCCCATGTCAAGATAAGAGAAAACGAGCCGTTTGAGAAAGCGTTCCGCCGCTTCGTCAAATCCTGCGAAAAATCTGGATTGATGGCTGAAATCCGCAAGCATCAAAGATATGAGAAGCCATCCGATGCGCGCAAGCGTAAGAGCAACGCCGCCAAGCGGAAAATGCGCAAGATTCATATGATGGAAAATTTTTAATAAGCGGATATTTCTGTTTTTTTATGAGCTCCCTGCTTGATTGTTGGGAGCTTTTTTACTAAAATATCTTTTTACTGCCGGTATTACTATGCCAGCCGGCGGATTGGCGAGTTTCAATAACCGGGAGAATCACTATGACATACATAGATTATATCATCTTAATTGTCATTGTCCTGTTCATTATTAAAGGTTATAAGCAAGGATTAGTTAAACAGGTGATGGCTTTTATCGGAATGGCGGCGGGCTTGGTCATCGCCTGGAAATTTTATCCAGTTGTGAGCCTCTACGGGGTGAAGTTAGGCATCCCCAGCACAATTTCCATGATTTTATCCTTCATCATAATTTTTTGTGCGGTGATGGCTGCATCCAATTTGCTGGCAAGATTTCTTCACAAGGTTTTGGAAATAGTCTTTTTCGGATGGCTGAACCGGTTGACCGGGGCGGTATTCGGTCTGGTTGAAGGGGTGTTATTGGTCGCAATAATATTCGTTTTGATAAGCTTTACCCCCTTGCGCGAATCTGTTTTGAACATCGAGGGGAAGGCGCCGGTGGTCGACATTATGAAGAAAATCGCCAGTCCCTTTTCCGAAAAGATTCAGGAGTTATATAAAAGTCTGCCCATTAGCATCTAGCCTAAGATATTTGGAGTTTTCCGAGAACCGAGAACCGAGAACCGAGAACCGAGAA
>JABMRZ010000018.1 GCA_013202315.1 Candidatus Tariuqbacter arcticus
AATAATCGGCTCGCGGACTTGCGTTCCGGCTATTTTCAGGTTTGAAAAGCGTTTATTTCATTCCAATATACTCAATTGAAAGGGTATGGTTATGTTTTCTTCACCCGAGGAAGCTTTAAAATACACGGTCGATCAGAAGGTGAAGATGGTCGATTTAAGGTTCGTGGATTTAGTCGGCAGGTGGCATCATGTTACACTGCCGGTTTCTAATTTTTCGGAAGACACTTTCAAAAATGGAGTGGCCTTCGACTCGTCCAGCATTCCGGGATTCAAATCAATATCATCGGATGATATGGTTTTAATGCCTGATTCGATAACCGGGCGGATCGACTCTTTTTGGTCTGAAAAGACTATGGCGTTCATTTGCGATGTGCACGAAGCCATTAGTCTTAAACCATTTACGCACGACCCTCGCAGCGTTTTAAAGAAAGCCGAGGCGTATTTAGCTAAGCTGGGAATAGCGGATGGGTGCAGGTTCAGTCCTGAATTCGAGTTTTATATATTCGACCAGGTGAAATTCATCAATTCCGCCAATCAGGCTTCGTATTCGATCGCTGCCGAGGAGATGAATTGGCGTTTTAATGATGGGGATGAGGCCGGTTCGGGATTCAGAATTCAACATCAGACCGGATACCATGCAATGCCGCCCCGGGACAGGTTATTTGAAATCAGAACGCAAATTGTGAGTCTGATGATTGAAAACGGTATAGAAGTGAAATATCATCATCATGAGGTGGGGTCCGCCGGGCAAGTTGAAATAGAAGTGCTGTTCTCTGAACCCCTGGAAGCGGCGGATAACGGAATGCTGGTTAAATATATCGCCCAGATGACCGCCCAGCGGAATGGAAAAACGGTGACTTTTATGCCCAAGCCGCTTAACAACCACGCCGGTAGCGGAATGCATTTCCACCAGTTCTTGCACAAGGGCGGAAAATCGCTGTTCTACCAGAAGGGTGAGTATTCCAATCTGTCATCATTAGCGATTAACTATATCGGTGGACTTTTACACCATACGCCGGCGGTGATGGCTTTCACCAATCCCTCTACCAACTCCTACAAGCGGTTGGTGCCCGGTTTTGAAGCGCCGACCAAGATATTTTTCGGACTCGCAAACCGCAGCGCCGCTATTCGGATTCCCAATTATGACGACAACGAATATTTGAAGCGAATGGAATTCAGACCCGGCGACGGCGCGGGAAACATCTATCTGATGATAGCGGCGCAGCTCATCGCCGGACTGGACGGCATAGTCAAAAAAATTAACCCCACCGATTATAATTACGGTCCCATAGATGAAAATGTAACTAAGCTCCTTCAAGCGGAACAGGATAAGATAAAATCGGTGCCCAAGAGCCCGGAAGAAGCTTTGGAAGCGCTGGATAAAGACCGGGAGTTCCTGACTTCCACCGGAGTATTCACCGACGATTTGATTGACACCTGGATAGACTATAAGTTAGAAAAGGAATACAAACAGATGCGGGACAAGCCTCATCCGTTTGAATTTGAGCTGTATTTTGATTTGTAGGCGAAAACCGTGAACCGAAAACAGGATAGTATTATCTTGATGAAAATAAAATGCACAAATAGAGGTTCATCATTATGAAAATCGTTGAATGCGTGCCCAATATTTCCGAAGGGCAGAATCCCGATATTTATAACACGGTGGCTCAAGCGTGCGAATCGGCGGCGGGAGTGAAGCTGTTGGATGTGGACCCCGGGGCGGCGACCAACCGAACGGTCATCACTTTCGCCGGACCGCCGGAGACCATCGCTGACGGCGCATTCGCATTAATCGCCAAAGCCAAAGAATTGATCGATATGCGCACACAAAAGGGAGAACATCCCCGAATGGGAGCGACCGATGTGTGTCCGTTTGTGCCGGTGGGGGGGGTAACGATGGACGATTGCGTGGAAATCGCCAAACAATTGGCGAAGCGGGTTGGGGAAGAATTGGGCGTGTGGGTCTACCTCTATGAATATGCCGCTTCCAAGCCGGAATGGCAAAATCTGGCGAACGCCCGGAAGGGGGAATACGAAGGACTCGCTGATAGAATTGGCAAACCGGAATGGAAGCCGGATTTCGGCCCGGAAGAATTGGACCCTAAATTCGGGGCGGTGGCTATCGGAGCGCGGAAGTTCCTGGTGGCGTATAATATAAATCTGAATTCTACCAACCGAAAGATGGCGCGGGATATCGCTTTCAATATCCGAGAAAAGGGGCGTTCCAAGCGGGAGTATTATCCCGATGGAGAAATAGTAAGGAATCCCGCTGGAAAGCCGGTGAAAGTCCCAGGGATGTTCCAACACTGCAAGGCGGGCGCTTGGATTATCCCCGAATACAACCGCGCGCAGATTACTATGAACTTGACCGATATGGAAGTAACTCCGGTGCATTCGGTATTCGACGAAGTCGCCAAACAGGCGGCGGAACGGGGAATGCGGGTTACCGGCAGTGAAATCGTCGGCTTGGTGCCCTTGCAGTCAATATTGGATGCGGGACGGCACTACCTTCAAAAACAGGAACTTTCCAGCGCGGTGTGTGAAGCTGAATTGGTGAGGACGGCTGTCTTATCGCTGGGATTGAACGATGTGTCGGAATTTGTCTCAGACGAAAAAATCGTGGAATACCGATTAAAGCGGAAAGAAAGTCTGGGCAAGATGTCTTTGGAAGAATTCGCGGATACTTTAGCTTCGGACGCCCCGGCTCCTGGCGGGGGTTCCACCGCGGCTTTATGCGGAGTTTTAGCATCAGCGCTGGCGGCGATGGTGACTAATTTGACTCACGGTAAAAACGAATATAAGGAACATTGGGATGAGATGGAGGAAGTGGGAGTCGCCGGGCAGCGCTTGAAGGAATGGTATATCGCCGCCATCGACCGGGACACCGACGCTTTCAATGCGGTGATGGATGCGATGCGGATGCCGAAGAATACCGATGCGCAGAAAGCCGCGCAGTCGGAAGCGATGGAGAAGGTCAATCAGCACGCCGCTTCGGTACCACTGGAAATGCTGGAAAAAGCGCTGGAAGTTACCCCATTATTGCTTTCCGCGGCGGAACGGGGGAATGTGAACAGCGTTTCCGATGCGGGGGTGGGGGCACACTGTCTGCTGGCTTGCGCGGAAGGGGCGGCGCTGAATGTGATTATCAATATGCTGAATATCAATGATGATGATTTCAAGGATGATTGCCGGAAGCGGGTGGAGGAGGCGCTGACGAATATACGGAAGGAATGTAAAGAGGTGATTGAAGTTGTTAGAGGAAAGTTGTAGATTGGTAAAGCGGTGAATTTGTAAACTGGCGGATTTTTAGGAGTGGGTATTGTGCTACTCCTTAAATTGTAGGGGTTCGATATTTTGAACCCCTTTGTTATGATGAATATTGAATATTACCTTTCCGGCGGGGTGAAGAGGGCTTTGAATATATGCCCCGCGATTTGAGGATTTTCCCGAAGCCTTCGGGTGGAATAGGCGTACCACTGCTCTCCGAAGGGAACATAAACCCGAAGCTTATGTCCAGCCTCGACGATTATCTTGCGCAATTCTGGCTGGACGCCGAGCAGCATCTGGAATTCGTAGCGGGTCTTAGGGAGATTCAACTTGTGAATAACCTTCAAAGCCGCCCAGACCAGCAGTTCATCGTGAGTGGCTATGCCGACATAAGCGCCGCGTTTGAAGGCTTCCTCCAGCAGCAGTTCGAAATTCAATTGAATTATCCGGCGGTCTTTCCAGGCGATTTTGCGGGGTTCGATATAGATGCCTTTGCAGAGGCGGAAATTGAGGTTGTCGACTTTTTCCGATAATTCGCGGATATCGTTCAATGTTCTTCGAAGATACGCTTGAAGCGCCACTCCAACATTGTCGAATTTTTTACGCAGGTCAGCATAAAGTTTTAAAGTGGCGTCGGTAGTGGCGGCGTCTTCAATATCGATGCGGACGAAGTTGCCTCGCAATGCGGCGCTTTCGAGCAGGCGGGTATGGTTCGACAGGCAGGCGTCATAATCGAGCATCAAGCCCAATTGGGTCGGTTTGACCGAAATGTTGGCTTCGAGGTTCTCCTTTTCTATAGTCTCCAATACTTCAAGATATTGATTGACCGGAGTTTCAGCTTCTTCCAATTTATTTATAGACTCACCTAAAACATCAATCGTAGCGCACATTCCTAAACCGTTCAATCGTTTAACTTCCTCTATCACATCTATCAGGCGGCTGCCGGCGATATAACGGCGGGAGAAGTATCCCACCAGCGGTTTCGGCACCAGGGGTAGAAAGGTAACTATCAGTTTGTTGAATATACTCAAATCGCTGTCCTTTTGTATATATAATAAGCGACATTAATTGTTGTCCCAATCTTGTAAGCGCTGGGTTTCCCAGCCAAGAATCCAAGCACAATCTCTCTGGGGCGAGGAAACCTAGCCCTAACAAAAATGG
>JABMRZ010000213.1 GCA_013202315.1 Candidatus Tariuqbacter arcticus
AATTCAAAAGAGAAGGATTCACAGTAAATAAATATTCACAGTAATAAAGATTCACTGTAATAAAGATTCACAGTAATGATGTAATGAAGTAATGATTCTGATAGGATCGGCGATATCGACAATTTTTTATCGATGTGGGCGCAATAAGCGCCTAATCAGGTAATAAACTATTTTTATTTAAGGAACAATCGAATGAATCGATTCACTTCCGTAGAAGAATATATGAGTTTTAGCCGGAATATAATTAATGAACCGGTATTAGATATCCCCTGTCTGGTGATTGGCGCTGGAACTTGTGGTCAAGCCATCGGAGCGAACGACATCATAAGGATTATTAAGAGATATATTCTGGAAAATGAATTGCATGAACGGATTTCGCTGCGGATAACCGGGTGTCAGGGTTTTTGTGAATTAAACCCATTTATCATAGTCGAGCCCGGAAAGCAGCTTTATCCCAAGCTCAAGATGGAAGATGTTCCACGCATCATAAAAGCCGCTTTAAAGGGACAGATAATTGAAGATCTATTGTACCGCGAGACCGAGCATCATAAAAGTCATCATTGCAAGGATGATATACCCTTTTTCAAAAAACAAAAAAGGCTCATCTTAGGTTGGAACGAAAAAATTGACCCCATTAGAATTTATGAATATATCAAAAATGGGGGGTATGCCGCTCTTTCCAAGGTTTTGCAAAAGCCCGATCCTGATTGGATAATCGAAGAGGTCAAGCGTTCCGGTTTGAGGGGGCGCGGCGGCGGTGGTTTCCCTACAGGGAAGAAATGGGAGTTTGCGCGAGCCGCGGGAAATGGCGCAGGGCAAAAATATATTATCTGCAACGCCGATGAAGGCGACCCAGGCGCTTATATGGACAGAAGCTTATTAGAGAGCAACCCGCATGCCATATTAGAAGGAATGCTTTTAGCCGGTATAGCCATCGGCGCAACAAAAGGCTTCATATATGTACGCAATGAGTATCCACTGGCGATCAAACATACGCTCATAGCCATTCGCCGTGCTTATGAGCTCGGCTTGCTGGGGAATAATGTTTTGAATACAGGCTTAGATTTGAATATAGAAATAGTCCGCGGCGCCGGCGCTTTTGTATGCGGCGAAGAGACGGCGCTGATCCGTTCAATCGAAGGTCAGATAGGCGAGCCCCGGCAGAGGCCGCCATACCCGGTTGAAAAGGGTCTAAATGGCTGTCCAACCTGTATTAATAATGTTGAAACATTATCAAATATCCCCATTATTATAAATATGGGGGCTGAAGAGTATTCCAAGATAGGAGTCCCAGGCAATACAGGCACCAAGATTTTCAGCCTGGTGGGTAAAGTGAGAAATACCGGTCTGGTGGAAGTGCCGATGGGAATGACTATCGAGGAAATTGTGTATGACATCGGCGGCGGTCCTTCGGGCGATGCGGCGATAAAAGCGGTGCAGACCGGCGGTCCTTCAGGCGGCTGTATCCCCGCCGACAAATTTAAATTACCGATCGATTACGACAGCCTGGTGGCAGCGGGTTCCATAATGGGCTCCGGCGGTATGATTGTGATGGATGAAAAGACCTGTATGGTCGATGTGGCAAAATATTTTATGAAGTTCTTGAAGGAGGAATCGTGCGGAAAATGCTACACCTGCCGCAAGGGCACCCAGCGAATGTACGAAATATTGGAAGATATAACTACCGGGAAGGGCGCTATTGAACAACTTGACCTCCTCAAAGAGCTGGCTATGGTGGTGAAGGATACTACTATGTGCGGCTTGGGGCGGACCGCATCGAATCCGGTGCTTTCCACATTGAAGTATTTCCGCAATGAGTATATCGAGCATATCCAAAATAAGCGGTGCCTCGCGGGTGTTTGCAAGGAATTGGTCGGCGCGCCCTGTCAAAACGCCTGCCCTATCGGTACTGAAGCCTGGAGGTATGTGGCGCACATAGCAGAAGGCGAATATGAAGAAGCTTACCAAGTCATCAGAGATACAAATCCCTTCCCCTCGGTATGCGCCAGGGTCTGCGACCATAAGTGCGAGCAGAACTGCCGTTTAGGAACAACAGGCGTTCAATCGGTTGCAATTAGAGACTTGAAACGCTTCATAACCGATAATGTTGACCCTTCTATTTATAAACCTAAAAGAACTGCCGAACCCAAAGAGGGCGGGCCTAAAATCGCTATTGTGGGTTCGGGTCCAGCCGGACTCACCGCCGCTCATATTCTGTCGCTGAAAGGATATGAATCGACAATCTTTGAAGCCGAATCCGAGCCAGGCGGAATGATGCTGAACTGCATTCCCTCTTATCGACTGCCGCGAGAAGTATTGAAAAAGGAAATAAATTCCATCCTTGATGAGAATATTACCCTCAAGTTCAATGTTATACTTGGTAGTGATATAACCATCGACAGTCTATTCGACCAGGGTTTCAAAGCCATATTTCTGGCGATAGGGGCTCAGAAGGGCAGACGTTTGCGCCTTGAAGACGAAGACAGCGAAGGTATATATCCCTCCATCGAATTCTTGAAAGCTTTCAATTTGAAGGGAGAAAGCTGGGCAGGGGGGCATGTTGGTGTAATAGGGGGCGGAAATTCAGCGGTAGATGCGGCAAGGACAGCCCTGCGGCAGGAAAATGTTAAGAGCGTAACTATTATCTATCGTCGCACAAGGAACGAAATGCCCGCTTTTTCGGAGGAAATTGATTCCGCCGCTGAAGAAGGCATCGAAATTAAAACACTGGTAACCCCCACAAGAATTCTGTCTCATAAGGGGCATATCGCAGGAATTGAATGTATAAATAATAGACTTGGTGAAATCGATTCCAGCGGAAGAAGGCGTCCTGTACCTGTAGAGGGCAGTGAATTTACTATACCTTTAGATACTCTTATTATCGCCATCAGTGAACAGCCTGACAAAGATTCCATCGATCCCGGCGGCTTGGGTACTATCAGAATAAATGATGACGGTACAATATATATCGACCCGGAAACCTTATCCTGCAGTAGAGAAGGAGTATTCGCCGGGGGAGATGTTGTCACTGGGCCTAATACCATAATTGACGCCATCGCCGCAGGCAAGAAAGCCGCTGTAATGATTGAGCGATACTTGAAAGGCGAAGAGCTTTGTCAGCCGGTTGAACCAGTATTGCCGAAAGTCTATGTTGAACCCTGGACGCTGACTGAAGAAGAAGCGGCGGATATGCGTCGTTCTAAACCATCCAAGATGATCACTGATGAGCGAATAAAAAGCTTCAAAGAAGTGGAAAGAACTCTTTCTCAAGAAGATGCCAGGCGAGAAGCAAGGCGCTGTCTGCGGTGTGACCTGGATTTCACTAAAAAGCATATAGAAGTTGAAGACGCTGTAACAGTAGACAATTAAGGAACAAATATATGATCAACATAACAATAAACGGTCTTAATGTTTCAGTGGAAGAAGGGACAACGATTCTCGAAGCCGCGAAGTTTTTTGGGTTCCCCATTCCGACACTATGCTATATGGAAGGTTTAAGCCCCTACGGCGCCTGCCGGCTGTGCGTGGTGGAAATCGGAGAGGAGCCGAATTCCAAATTGGTTTCATCCTGCACATATCCGGTTCAGGAGGGGCTTATAGTTCGGACGGCTTCAGCGCGGGTTATGCGCGCCAGGCGAATGATAATCGAATTACTGCTCGCATCCTGTCCGCAGTCCAAAGTCATACAAGATTTGGCTTCCAAATTCGATGTCAGGCAGCAGCGCTTCCGGCAGGAATATGAGGATTGTATCCTCTGCGGGCTGTGCGTGCGTATGTGCGAAGAACAGATGATGGCGAAAGCTATCGGATTCCGCGGACGCGGCGAGAACCGGACCATCGGAACCCCGTTCGACATCAAGTCGGAGGTATGCCGTCTTTGCGGAGGCTGCATTTATGTCTGCCCGGCTTGTTCGCTGAGATGCACTTATACGGAACCGGAAAAAGCGATTTGCGGCGGATGCGCCAACCTCAGTCCGCCCTGCGTCGATAAGGAACAATTCGACGATATGATGTGCTATATGGACCCCTGCGTGGCTTGCGAAATTAAACCATCATAGCCAGAAAAAGTGGGGAATACGTAGGGAACGCAGATCTGCGTTCCCTACAATGCGGTTCACTTGCTACTTCGTAAGTTAGTAAGTATTATGATATTACATCATTTTCTGCTAGAAATAACACGTAAATCAGAATTTAGATACTACGCCTCGTCCGGGACTTCGCTCGGAAGAGGGGGCTTTGCAGTTAGACACTAGAAATATGAAAATTAAAAGATAAAGAATAACAGTAAATAAAGTAAGAAGGATTAACAGTAATAAATTAATGAAGTAATAATTCTGAAAAATTAGAAATATCG
>JABMRZ010000019.1 GCA_013202315.1 Candidatus Tariuqbacter arcticus
AACTCAAAACTAATGCGACTGATACTTGGCACTTGATACTTCTTCGAACACCTACCACTGATGCAATTCCCTTATCTTCCCCACAACATTCTTCATAAATGCGCGGAACTTGTCCGAAACCATCCCCGCCACTATCTGGACTTCACGGTGAGTCAACGGATTCGGTGAAATGCCGGTTGCCATATTGGTCAAGCAGGAGACCGTCAGCACCTTCAGCCCCAGCCTCTTCGCCATTATGATTTCCGGGATGGTGGACATACTCGCCGCATCGGCGCCGGCGTAGCTTAACATCTGCACTTCCGCCGGAGTTTCGTAAGTAGGTCCGGCGGTCATACCCAAAATCCCGCGATGTAAAGTCACCCCTTCTTCCAACGCTGCCTCCAGCGCCGCGGTAACATAAAGCGGATACGCTATCGAATCAAAACTAAGCGCACCGCCCCTAACTTCTGCGGAAACAGTTCCTAATAAAGGATTCATATATGATAAATTGACCGTATCATCGATTAACATCAAGTCCCCGGGCTTAAAATCGTCCCTGACAGCGCCGGCGGCGTTGGTCAACAGTACCGACTGCAGTCCCAGGAAACTGCTGATTATCACCGGCGCACAGACCATCAAGGGACTATGCCCTTCATAGTAATGCACCCTGCCTTGAAAGACCAAAACCTTCAGCCCGGAAAGCGTCCCCATCACAATTCGACCGTAATGCCCTTCAACCGAAGATGACGGATATCCGGGGATTTCATCGGTGTCGATTATGACCGCATCTTCGACTTCATCAGCCAATCCACCCAGCCCGGTTCCGAGTACCAGCGACAGCTTCATACCGTAAAAACCGGCGTCTTTCAGGAAACCCGCCGCTTCCTTCAGCTTCTCCCAATCTTCTGTGGCTTCCGTCCTTAACATAACTTTTTCGGTTATCCAGTCTATTCAGCCTGTTAAAATTCTACTCACCCTAAAAGCTGTCATTCCCGTTCACCAGCCGGCGGAAAGCATGTCAGGAATTGATTCCGGACAAGCCGGAATGACATTTAATGGGAGCGGTGATTTGATTTTGCTGAGTTAAATTTATAACCGATAAAACTATTTAATTCAGTCCTCACACAAACCCCAATTACCCAATATCCTAATATCCCAATATCCTAATATCCCAGTATCCCAATCACCCAATAAGAATCCCCGCAATGGTCGCCGTCATCCAGGAAGCGAGCGCCCCTCCAATCATCGCCTTCAAGCCCAATTTCGCCAGGTCAGTCTTTCGGTCGGGAGCTATCGCTCCGATACCGCCGATTTGAATGGCGATGGAACTGAAATTGGCGAACCCGCACAGCGCATAGGTGCTGATGGTGAAAGCGCGCGGCGACAATTCCCCCTTAAGCGCGGTCAAATCCAAATACGCCACGAATTCATTGATGGAAACTTTGGTCCCCAAAAGCTGTCCCACTTCAAATATATCCCCCATCGGCACACCCATAAAAAAAGCGATTGGCGAAAACAGCCAGCCTAAAACTTCCTTGAGCGATGTCCCAATGAACCCCAGACTGTAATTGATTAAAGCGATAAGGGCGATAAAGGCTATCAGCATCGCAGCCACATTCGCCGCTAACTTCAGCCCGGTTGTAGCTCCCTTTGCGGCGGCGTCCACCACATTGACCGTGTCTTTTTCTGTTTTGAACCGCATCGTCCCGCTGGTCAATGGTTTTTCCGTTTCGGGGAAGATGATTTTCGCCATCACCAGCGCCGCGGGAGCGGACATCACCGTCGCCGACATCAAATGCCCCGCATCCACCCCGAAACTGACGAACGCCGCCATCACCGCCCCGGCGATAGTGGCGAACCCCCCGGTCATCACCGCCATCAATTCCGACTGAGTCATCTTGGAGACATAGGGCTTTATCAGCAGCGGCGCTTCGCTCTGTCCCACGAAAATATTGCAGGCCGCTGACAGCGATTCCGAACCGCTGGTGCCCATCGTCCGCGCCATCACCCACGCCGCACCCTGCACCACTTTCTGCATTACCCCCAAATGATACAGCACCCCCATCAGCGATGCGAAAAAGATGATAGACGGTAAAATCTTGAAGGCGAACTTCGGTCCCAAATTGGACATTACTTCTGTCAATTCAGTCAGCTCGCCGGTTCCGGCGTCTATGACCCGATAAGACGCTCCCCCGTCAGCGGTAATCCCCAACAGTAAATCGCCGAATATGAACCGCGCGCCTTCATTACTGAAGCTCAATAACTGGAGGAATATCTTTTCCAGGAAATAGAAGACGGCTTCGCCCGGAGCGGTTTTGAGGATGATTAATGCGAAGGTGAACTGCAGGCACAGCCCCCAAATCACCACCCTCAAACTAATCTTCTTCCTGTTATTGGACAGCAGCCACGCCAATCCTAATAGGAAGGATATTCCGAATATGCTGCGAAGATGTTCCAAATTTATTTTGTATATTATTGAAATAAAATGAGAACTATTTTAAAAAGTAAGAATTATTCAAGAAATGCTTGACAAAGTGAGATTTATATGTTATATTATTTATGCCCCCTATGGTGGCATTAGTCTGCCATAGTAGTCCGCCGGTCGAAGACCGGCATTTTTATTTGTAGACAATCAAATAATATTGTAGTGTAAATGGCAAAATTCCGCGTAAATGTCTATATAGATGGATTTAATCTATATTACGGCATCTGTGATACTAAAGATAAAGAATTGCTTTGGTTAGATATCATAAGTCTAATAAAATCAAATATACATCCTAAAGAACAACTAAATCAAATAAAATATTTTACAACAATTCCTTACAAAGAATCAGCGGATAAAGTTGGAAGACACAAGCGTTGGCTAAAACTTCTTGGAACACTATCTTACCCAATCGAAATTTATCATGGGAAATTTAATTATACTGAAACAAAATGCCAATCCTGTGGAAAAACAACTCGCAGAAGAATAGAAAAAAGAACAGATGTAAACATAGCCACGCAATTTATGCGAGACGCTTACAAAGGAAAATATGAAACAGCTTATATACTTTCCGGTGATAGTGATCTTGTACCAGCCATAAAAGTTGTAAAAGAGGATTTTCCTCTTAAAGCAATGAAAATCATATTTCCACCTCAGCGATATTCAAACGACTTAGCAAATATTGCAGACTTCATTATACAATTAAAAACTTCTGATTTGCAGCCTTTTGTGATGCCATCAACGATTATCCTTCCCGACGGGAGCATTTTGACAAAACCTTCCAATTGGGTTAAAATTAAATGAATTGCTAATCTTGAATTCATTTTAAAATGCTCACCCCAGCAAAATCGATCCCTTCGTCAAAAACACCCCCGCCACGCATCCGGTCATCTGACAGCCCAAAGTAGCCGCAATCAACGCTCGAAACCCCACCCCCGCCAAATCCTTAATCTTGCCCGGGGCAATAGCGGCAATCCCCCCGATGAAAATCCCCAGCGAAGCGAAATGCGCGAATCCGCACAGCGCATAGGTCGCCAAAATTGCGCTCCGTTTGTCGACCAGCCCACCGTTACTTATAAGCGCCGCCAAATCTTGGTAGGAATTGACTTCGGTGACCACCGTCCTTTCGCCGATTATCCGGGCGATTTCATAAGCGTCCTGCGGGTGAACCCCCATTATAACGGTGAAGGGATAGAATAAGTATCCCAGCATCCCCTGCAAAGTGAAATCGATATTGATACCCAAAACGCTGTTCACCCCGCCCCCGGCGAAGACGGTGATTTTATTCAACAGCGCCACCAACCCTAAAAACGCCAACAGCATCACCACGATGCCGAACACCATCCTTCCCCCAGCCATCGCTCCGTTGATGATGGATTCCACCGCGCTTGATTCCCGCTCGTAGTAAGCCTTGACCGTGCGCCCCAGCGTTACCGGTTCGCCCGTTTCAGGCAGTATCAATTTCGACATCACCACCGCCGCCGGAGCCGACAATATCGAAGCCGACACCAAATGCCCGGCGATATGAGAAAATGTGCCCTGAAGTATCATCACATAAAACGCCAAAACCGATGAAGCGATTGTCCCCATCATCGCCGCCATTATGGTGCACAATTCCGAGCGGGTCATCTTTTCCAGATAGGGCTTGACCGTCAGCGCCGATTCCACTCCCACGAATATATTGGACGATACGCACAGCGATTCCGCCCCGGATAATTTCATCCAGCGGGTGAATATCCGCGCGAAAAGTTCGATTAAGAACGGCATCACCCTCAAATAATACAAGAGCGCCACCAATGCGGCGAAGAATACGATGGTGGGAAACGCCTGAAACGCCAGATTGAACCCCAGCGACCCTTCAGTCCCCGGCGGCAAAGCCAACACTCCGAAACAGAACTTCGCCCCTTCCGATGCGGCGTCGATTATCGCTAATATAATATCATTCAGGAATATGAATACTTTTGCGCCAGCCGGAACTATGAAGATAAACCCCGCAAACGCCATCTGCAGTCCAATCCCCCATAATACCACCCGCCAGTTGAAGATTTTCCGGTTGGAAGATAACAGCCAGGCGGTGAAGACCAGGATAGCCATGCCGAGGAAGGATATGAGGTTGAGGATGGTCATGATGCAACTCTATGTTAAGTTCGAAAGACTCTCCAATTTAGAAATCCATTCATTAAAATGAGGGCACTTCTGTCGAATTATGTCGAGTCCAATTTCCAATGCTAAAATAGGCGCGTCTGCAACTTTTTCATAAGTTCTAAGCTTTTTTTTAATTCTCTTTGAAGGAGGATTGTCATCATCGATAAGTTCAGGATTGGTAAATGTCTCGATTTCAGCTTTAAGTTCATTTACCTTTGAGTCATCAAATGGATACTTATATTTGAATGCATCTGGTTTTGAAAAAAGGATTGCTTCAAATTCATGTAATTGAAGGTAAGGCATGAATTGATTCCGAGGATGATTGATGTCAGTTTTTAGCTTATCTTCTAAAAAACTAATTCTGCTAAATTTATCTCTAATTGTTTGGGCTTCTGCGTTTCCGGGAAATCCCCGTGGCAGCTTATATAAGTCAATCATGGAAGAAAAATAATTGTCAGTTGCAGAGAACTGCTTTATCGAATTTAGAATCGTCTTCTTGTAATGTTTATACTGACTTCCCCCTCCTTTATATCTGCGTATTCTTGTTTTTTTTGTTGTCACCAGAAGCGCTCTTGGAAAAACATTTAACCTACTAAGATGCGGTGTCAACACATCTTTTATAAACGCTTCTTCCGTTTGCCCTTCCACTATTATGATAAGATTAACCATCTTCAGGGTCTCCCCTCAATCACATTCTTACCCCATAATTCGCTTATACTGTAGTCTTTCAACCATTCCTTCAATTCCTTTTCATCCAGTCTATTATACAAAGATATGCCATCTTTTTTGTTGACAACAACAATGTCTCTAACTTGGAATTGATCCAACAATGCTTCGGAATGAGTCGCCAGGATAATCTGACTGTTAAAAGACGCTTTCCTGACCATACTTGCTAAAATATTCAAAGCATAGGGATGCAGCCCCAATTCCGGTTCATCGATTAATATCGTCTTAGGTAAATAATTAATTGGCTGTAATAATAAAGTCGCAAGCGCGATAAACCTTAAGAGACCATCCGGCAGCTGATGGGGCCCAAAAACATAATCGGAATTTTTTTCTTTCCATCTTAACAAAATGCTGTTTTCATTGTTTCTTTCAGGCATTAGCACTAATTCGCTGATAAATGGTGCTATTAATTGGACTGTTTTAACTATATAATTGTAATATTCAATATTACTTTCTTTTATCATGTATAAATATGAAGCTAAATTTCCCCCGTCGCTGTGCAACTCTATGTTATCATATATGTACTGCGTCTTTCTGATTTTGGATGTGCTGGAGGTGTCGGAAAAATGAAATGCTCTTATAGATAATAAATAATCATTCACTTTTTTTAATTGTTTTTGAGGACTCTGATGGTTTATATCTGATGAATACTTTGGCCCTATGATATTAAAAAGGGTAGTTGTGCCATTCTTGTTTATTCTGAACAACGATTCCAACATGATTAATAGGGCGTCAGGTTTTGCAGCCTTTAAATTGGAACTGTATATCAAATTATTAAACTTAAGTAAGAGTTCGATATTTTGAGTCTGTTTTGCGCCATAGTGAAGAATAGTATCTGCTCCACCTTCTATACCGATGTAATTCTGAAACTCGGAGCTAAAAAATTTGTTGACAAACTTGAAAAGTGCTATAAAATTCGATTTCCCGCTGCCATTCCCGCCAATCAGCACATTGATATCCCGAATTTCCAAATCCATCTCCCGGATAGACTTGAATCCTCCTACCTTTATCCAATTCAATTTCAGTCTCTTCTGCTTTTCCATATCTGACTCCTTAATATAATTTAAAAATTACGCCTCCTGCGTTACGCATCTTGCGTAATTCGCACTTATTCCATTTATTGATAATAGATAAACCCCCATTCCGAATAGCCGTAACCACCAAGAATGGGAATAGTATTATTTATTTTTATTTAACTTACAAAGACTTGAGACTTGAGACTTGAGACCTGAGACCTGCTCCTAAAACCCATACCCCTCCTCCCCATCCCCAGCCCCAAACACCCCCTTCGCCGCCTTCACCACCCCGCTCAAATCTTCACCGGTTGACGGCTTCGACCCCGGCGTATATCCGAGCGGGCACCCTTCAGGCGGGCATTCACCGCCGAATAACCGGTCGCAGGTCCAGCATCCCGCATTCAACCCCGCCGCCGAAGATTCTTCCCGCAAGCGGTACAGCTTCTCCACCTGTTCGCTCGATAAAAGAACTTCCCCCCCCAACTGCCGGGCGATGAAAAGTATATGCGCATAATGTTCTATCCGCTCCATCTTGAAGTAAGCTTCCATCAAACCTTCGCCGACCGTAACCGCGCCGTGATTGGCTAACAACAGCGCATCGCAGGAGCGGATGACTTCGCTCACCGCAAGCGGAACTTCCTCTGTCGAAGGCGTCCCGTAACTGGTCAGCGGCACCGATCCGATGGTCATCACCACTTCCGGCAGGATGCATCTGTCCAGCGGCAGTCCCGCCGCCGCGAAACCGGTGCAATAAGGCGGATGAGCGTGCACCACCGCCTGCACATCCTTCCGCAGGCGGTAAATCGCCAGGTGCATCGGCAGTTCCGATGAAGGCTTATACTTCCCTTCCACCAATTCCCCCTTCGCATCCACGATAATCAGGTGTTCGTTCCGCAAATCACCCTTGCAGAAGCCGGTTGGCGTGGCGAGGAAATTATCCCCCACCCGGCAGGACACATTCCCGTCATTGGCGGCGGCGAATCCCTTGGAATAAATCCGGTGGCAGACTTCCAGGAACACTCGACGAAGATCCGGCGAATCCGTAATCTCTGATACATTCACTTTCACTGAACCCACTTAAATTTGTGTTTATGCGTGTTCATTCGTGGTTTATTCATACCCAATAATCGAAAATCCGGTATACGGCACTAAAACCTTCGGCACCATAACCGTCCCTTCTTCGGTCTGATAATGCTCCAACAGCGCCACTATCAGCCTTGAAGTCGCCAGCCCGGAACCGTTGATAGTATGCAGGAACCGGGTTTTCTTCTCCGCAGCCGGCTTGAAGCGGATATTAGCCCGCCGCGCCTGGAAATCCTCGAAATTTGAACAGGAAGACGCTTCCAGCCATTTCTCACCCGCCGGCGACCACACTTCCAAATCGTAGCACTTCGCCGCCGCAAACCCCAAATCGCCGGTGCACAATTCCAACCGGCGGTAGGGGATTTCCAACATTTCCAAGACCGCTTCCGCATCACGGGTGAGCTTTTCAAGCTCCTCGTAAGAATCATCGGGATGAACGAATTTCACCATCTCAACTTTGTTGAATTGATGCACCCGCAGGAACCCCCGCGTTTCATTGCCGTAAGAACCCGCTTCCCGCCGGATACAAGCGGTATAACCCGCATAACTAACCGGCAAATCCTTCT
>JABMRZ010000020.1 GCA_013202315.1 Candidatus Tariuqbacter arcticus
ACCAAGAATGAAAATAGAGTATGGATTCCCGCTAAAAGCATGCGGGAATGCCAGGAAGGGGCGGGAATCCGCCGGGCGGCGGACTAAAGCCTACAGCCCATAGCCTACAGCCTATTTTCAAGATAAAATCTATAAATCAACTAATTCAACTAATGAAGAGGAGTCAGGATGGATTACCTGCTTACCGAAGAACAGATGGATTTGAAGCGAGTCGCTCGCCGAATAGCGCTTGAAAAGGTTCTGCCAGTCAGAGCGAAACACGATGAAGAAGGCACTTTTCCCTGGGATATGGTGAAGGTGTTCGCTGATGCGGGTTTTTTTGAATTGTATATTCCGGAGGAGTATGGCGGCGCAGGCGCCGGAGTGTTAGAACTCTGCCTGGTAGTGGAAGAACTGTCGCGCATTTGCGGCGGTATATCCTTGGCGGTGGCAGCCACTGCCTTGGGAACATTCCCCATCCTCATCAGCGGTAATGAGGAGCAAAAAAAGCGTTATCTTCCCGACCTTTCGCAAGGAAAGGTGTTGGCGGGTTTCGGATTGACAGAGCCGGGCGCTGGTTCTGATGCTGCTTCCATAAGCACCAAAGCGGTGCTCAATGGGGATCACTACATCCTCAACGGGCGTAAATGTTTCATCACCAACGGCAGTGAAGCCAAGATTTACACGGTAATCGCTTCCACTGACCCGACGAAAGGCACCAGAGGAACAAGCGCGTTCATCATTGAAGAAGGATTCGAGGGTTTCAGCTATGGCAAGATCGAAGACAAAATGGGCATTCGCGCATCAGCTACTTCCGAATTGGTTTTTGAAGATTGCATCGTTCCAGTCGAGAATCGGCTGGACAAGGAAGGTATGGGTTTCCTGGTGGCGATGAAGACGCTGGATAAGTCCCGCCCGGGTGTGGCGGCTCAAGCTTTGGGCATCGCTCAAGGGGCGTTCGACTTGGCATTGGAATACACCAAAGAACGGGTACAGTTCGGTAAGCCCATAGCTTCATTTCAGGGTATTAAATGGATGATGGCGGATATGTATTCGGCAATTGAAGCCTCCCGCGCCCTGATTTATTCGGTCGCGCGGATGATCGACGCTGGTAAGAGCAATGTAGCTCAAGCTGCGGGAATCGCTAAGTTGGTTGCTTCCGATACTGCTATGAAGGTTACTACGGATGCGGTTCAACTTTTCGGCGGATATGGATATATGCGCGATTATCCGATCGAGAAGTTTATGAGGGATGCTAAAATCACCCAGATTTACGAAGGCACGAACCAAATACAGCGTGAAGTCATCGCCAGGAGCCTGCTTAGAGGAGCTTAGGATAAGTATGCAGATAATATATTGTTTTTATCATCTTTGAAGATGAGGAATTGTATTTGGCTTATAAAATTCTATACGCTGAAGATGATCCTTTATCACGAGAAAAGTATGGTGATTACCTTACCCAAGCGGGTGCGGAAGTAATTACTGCAAAGAATGGTCAAGAGGCGCTGGAACTTTTAAAAAATGAAAAATTTGACCTTCTCTTGACCGGTTTGACTATGCCGGTGATAGATGGAATGGAGTTAATTAGTCGAAGCCGCAAGTCTTCACCGGATTTACCGGTGGTGATATTGTCGGGGGGGGGGACTGTGAGCGAAGCGGTCGAAGCGGTTAATCTGCATGTTTTCCAGTATTTGGTAAAGCCTTTGAAGGACCTTGAAGTTCTTAAAAATACGGTATTTGAAGCAATAGAACACAATTCTACTATGCAGTGTTCACTGTTTCGCCAGGTTCTAAAAGATGTATATTTCATTCCACGCATTGGGCCATTAACCGTCGGAATGGCTCACAATATCAAAAGCCCGCTAACCGGTGTTATGGGTTACTCTCAGTTATTGAAGATGAAGAATCCCGATATTGAAGGACTGGATGTTATAATCGAACAAGCTAACATCGTTTCCGGACTATTATCGATGGTTGGCGATAAAGGACAATCCGAAATTAACTTTGCTAAAACGCCGATTGATCTATTCGAGTTGATTAAAATAGAATTGAAATTCCTGGATTTCAATTTATTCTTCAGACATCAGGTGGATACAAAAATAATTGAATTGAAAGCAGTTCCATCATTCCCAGGGATTTACCATCAGATAGCGAAAGTGTTTCACCATTTAATGCAGAACGCGGCCGATGCGGTTTTCGAGACGCAGAAGAAGCAGATTAGCATAGTCACCGATTCTTTTGATGATACGGTTCGCTTAATAATCACGGATACAGGTGTGGGGATTTCGCCGAAGGATTTAGTTAGGGTTTTTGAGCCTGGATTTTCCACCAAACCTCTCCCCTATGATGTGGAAGATTATGAGACGCCTCACGGATATGGATTGGGGCTTTATTTTGTTAAAGAGATTTTGAATGATTATAATGCCGAAATCGAGATTGAAAGTGAAGTTGGAGTCGGGACAAAAGTAACGGTCGAATTTCCAATTTGAATCATCACCCTTAAAAAACATACTTCAGCTCTGTTCAAGAATAATTATGAAAGATTGAGAGAATTTATGGATATTAGAAAAGTTGTTATTTTAGGTTCAGGGCCGGCGGGATATACCGCTGCTATTTATACCTCCCGGGCAAATCTAAATCCTCTTCTGTTTGAAGGCTCGGAACCTGGCGGGCAGCTCACAATTACCACAGAAGTTGAAAACTATCCTGGTTTCGCAGAAGGAATAACCGGCCCGGAATTGATGAATATTTTTAAATTACAGGCAGAACGGTTTGGGACTGAGATAATTCCTGAGCGTGTTGTGGAAGTGGATTTATCCAAGCGTCCGTTTTATGTTAAGGGTGATAATAGTGAATTCAAAGCGAAAACTCTAATAATTTCCACCGGCGCCACAGCCCTATGGCTGGGTATCCCGTCTGAAGACAAATTGAGAGGATACGGTGTTTCGGCTTGCGCAACCTGCGATGGCTTCTTCTTTCAAAATAAAAAGGTTTTAGTAATTGGCGGTGGGGATACAGCGATGGAGGAGGCTGTTTTTCTGACCAGGTTCGCTTCTGAAGTCAGGGTTATACATCGCAGAGACGCGCTGCGAGCATCTAAGATAATGCAGGAGAAGGCTTTTACCAATGAAAAAATTAGTTTTATTTGGGATTCGGTAGTGGAAGAAGTATTAGGGGAAAGGGAGACCGGGGTTCAAGGCGTCCGCTATAAAAATGTTAAAACCGGCGAATTAACTAACGAACTATTCGATGGAGTTTTCCTGGCTATCGGGTATGTGCCGAATACGGAGATATTCAAGGGACAGCTGGATATGGATGAAAATGGGTATATAATCACCCGCCCAGGCAGCGCAAGCACTAGTGTAAAGGGCGTTTTTGCCGCTGGAGATGTTCAGGATAGAGTATATAGGCAGGCTATTACCGCGGCGGGGACTGGTTGTATGGCGGCTTTAGAGGCGGAACGGTTCTTAGGTGAATAAGCGTTTTGTATGAATTCAACAAATCTAGCCAAGGGCGGTGAAAGAAAGTATCCTGCTCTTTTATTGTTTCTCCTGTTATTCACCATTGCAGGGGTTTTAGGAGCGTTTTTTAATCCCAAAAGCGAGTATTCGTTAGGAAATGACAGAGCTCGCTTCGCAACGGCTGAGTCCCTGGTGGAGCGGGGGACCCTTGCCATTGACGATTCACCTGGGTTGAAGACCATCGATAAGGTTTACATTGATGGTCATTTTTATGGGTGTCAAACGCCGCTTATGCCCATAATAATGGCGGTGTTTTATTTCCCGTTATTTAAATTGGGTCTGGACTTTGCGGCGAATGACAGGCTGTTGGTCTGGATGTTGACGCTGATATTTTCCGGCGCAAGCGCCGCTGGAACAGCGGTATTGTTGGGGAAACTGCATTTCTTAAAGCGAGGCGATTATGGTCGTTCGATTAAATTCGCCTTGCTTTTCTTTTTCGGAACGCTATACTTGCCATTCAGCGTGGCTTTGAACAGCCATACTTTTTCGGGATTTCTAATTTTTTTATCCTATTTTTTGATTATTTTAGGATTTAGGAGTGCAGCGGCTTCATTCATTTCCGGGCTGTCGGTTTCCATTGCGGCAGTAACCGACCCTCCCGCTGGGATAGCATTCGCGGTTGTTTTTTTCATTTATCAATTCACAATTTATGGGAATTTTTTCCATTCTCTGTGGTATATTATCGGTTGTTTGCCGCCGGTAATTATTCATTCGGTTGTCAATATCAGCATAAGCGGGAGTATTCTTCCATTCGGCATCAACCCGGAATACTTCATTTATCCCGGTGCGGTTTTCGATAAGAGCAATCTTTCCGGGGTAGTCGTGAACAGTAGTTTCAGGGAAATCGCGGTATACGGTTTCAATTGTCTATTTGGGCCTCGGGGTTTGTTCGTATATACACCGATTTTGATTTTTGCTGTTATTGGCGGTGTCAGCGCTTTTCGTTCCCGGAATGAAAGAGAAACCCTCATAAGAGGGTCTCTTTCTCGAACCCTCTCACAACTTAGCATGAAAATAA